>LVBR01000029.1 GCA_001604495.1 Acholeplasmatales bacterium Tener_01
CATTCATTTCTTTAGTTTCATTACCAGTTTTATATGTAATAGTGATATCACTTGTTAGGTTATTTACTAAATAATAATTAACAAATTCAATAATCTTATTAAAGTTTTGGTCTTTTCCACTATCATCTTGAAGTGAAACTAGGCCATTTTCTTCATTAAATGAATAATATACACCAGTTCCTTCTTCTAATAGATTTACCTCATATCCACCGCTAGATAGTTTAGTAATCTTACTATTATCAGCGATGCCACTAACTTTACTAAGCAAAGATATTAAAGTGTAATCATTAGTAAAGCCTGCACTATAACATACAGTATATGGATATACTACGCCACTTAACTCTTCTCCATCTCTTGTGAAGTATACTGTTATTGGATAATTATATTCACTATTTGAATATTCTTCCATAAATTCACTAACATCACTCCAAACCTTAGTCTCTTTAGTAAGGTTAAATGAAGATAGTTTTGTAATAACATCGCCATCACGAAGACCAGCAACGTACACTGGAGTTCCAATTTCGATATCTTCAACTTTAGTTGACTTAGTATTTGGTGCTCCTTGAATTAATCCCCCAATAAAGAAGACAATTAATCCAAGTAAGAAATTCATTAATGGTCCACCAAACATAACCATCGCACGGTCGCGTTTTCTTTTAGCGTTTAGTGTACGATTGTGTGGTGCATTTTGAATTTGCTCTTTCTTGTCATAGTAGTAACAACATTTATCAACAGGATATGTCACTTCTTGGTCATTTTCTAATACTTTGATATATAAATTACCAGAGTCATTAGCATCAAATAGATCATATTCTAATATTTTATACATTGGAAATGATTGATTTACAGCTGTAGCAAGGTAGATTCCTTTAACAACACCATCAACAATTTCTAGTCTTACTTCACTTAAGTCTTTTAAAGGGTCAAGCTCTTCCTCTTCACCAGCAATTGCACAAAATCCGCCAATTGGAAAGGCACGCAAAGAATACTGAGTTTCACCTTTTTTCTTTTTTAAAAGCACTGGACCCATACCAAATGCAAATTCACGACACAAAATGTCAACTCTTCTTGCAAAGAAGAAGTGTCCACCCTCGTGAACCATGATAATAAGTCCTAATATAATTACAAATGCTATAATTCCTAATATAGTATCCATACTAACTCCACTTCTTTAATATTGATTCACGCAACTTTTTATCAAAATCTAGTAAATAATCAATATCAAAATCCCAAACGTTCTTATCTTTATAGTAGTCTACTTCACTACTAATTATTTTCTCAATATCTAAATATTTTATTTTACCATCTACAAATAAGCTTACAGCTACTTCATTTGAAGTATTATAAACTAAAGGTAAAATTCCACCCTCTTCCCCAACAAAGTATGCTAACTTTACCATTGGGAAGCGTTCATAGTCCATCTTTTTAAATGTTAAATTACTTAGTTTTGTAAAATCAATCTCTTCTGTAAAGCCCTTAATATGCTTTGGATAATACATTGCATATTTAATAGGTAGATGCATATCAGGAGTAGCAAGATGGGCAATTATACCATTATCTTTAAACTCAACCATTGAATGAATAATACTTTCATAATGTAAAACTGTCTCAATTTTACTATATGGCATATTAAAAAGATGATGAGCTTCAATCACTTCTAAGCCTTTATTTACCATAGTTGATGAATCAACTGTGATTTTAGTTCCCATACTCCAGTTAGGATGCTTAATTGCATCGCTTAGTGTAACACTTTCTAGATTGCATCTATCAAGGTCCCTAAAAGAGCCACCACTAGCAGTGATAATTATTTTTTTAACACTATTTTTATTATGACCTTTTAAACATTGCATAATAGCACTATGTTCACTATCAATTGGAAGTAATTTAACGTTATTTTCTTTTACTAATTTATTAATTAAATCACCAGCACAAACTAATGTTTCTTTATTAGCTAGTAATATATCTTTTTTACTTAAAATTGCACAAACTGTTGGTTTTAATCCAACTAAGCCAACTAAAGAATTAATAACTGTGGCATCTTCTTTTATTTTAACTAGGTCGCATAACCCTTCATCTTCTAAGAAAAATGTAATATTTTGATATTTTTCTTTTAGAAGTTTTAAATGTTCTTTATCTTTTACAGTTACATATTTAGGAGAGAATTTATCAATAATAGCGATTGCTTTATCTAAGTTACTTTTAAATGAAAAGCCAAGTAGATTAAAATTTTTATCGCTATCAATAATATCAAGTACTTGTGTACCTATTGATCCTGTTGCTCCTAGTAAAATAAAATCTTTCATCCTTTAATTACTCCAATAAATTATTATTTGTACAATTTGAACTACTACAAAATACCATGCACCGGCATATAAGAAACTGTCAAAGCGGTCAAGTACTCCTCCATGTCCTGGGAAGATATTACCAAAGTCTTTAACTTCAAAGCTTCTTTTTAGTTTTGATTCAACTAAATCACCAATTTGAACTAGCGCACTAGTAATTGCACTAAATACTACACCACAAATTATTCCTAAAACCCATTCTATGGTTGTTGATGGGGTGATAATCTTAGCAAAAATAAATACTAGTGTACCAGCAATTGTTCCAAAAATTAAACCAAATACCGCTCCTTCGACACTCTTGTTTGGAGAAATGTTTGGACATAATTTATGTTTACCAAGTTTTCTACCAAATAAATATGCGAATGTATCAGTTATCGCTACAATCAAATAAACATATAAGAAACTCTTTATTCCAACAATATTAAATATTGAGTGGCTATTTAAAATTAGTGGCTTAAAGTATCTTAAGCTAAATGTTAAACCTAGTAGTAGCCCACCATATGTTAAAGCAAGAGTACAACCCATAATGGCACGTGCTTGACTATTTTTAGTAAATATCATTGCGCCATAAACAAGCAAATTACTAAAAGCAAAAATAAGAAGCGAAGCAACATACAGTATCAAGCCATATATTAATGGAAAATATGAACTTGCAGTCTCTAGTGATACTAAATATGTAGCCCCCATTAGGCTTGCACATACTAAACCAGCTAAAACCGGCACTAAAAAACGATAAATCTTAAGCTCAGGTGACTCTTTATACATTGAAGATAGTACTTCGAATGCGGCAACGCCAGAAAAGAATGTGGCAACACAAAAGTAAGCAACACGCGTAAACTTTGATTCAAATACAATTAGAGGAACAAATAATACTATCATAACGATAGCTGTTATGATTCTTTTTTTCATTTCTTAATTCCTCCGTAGCGGCGATCTCGATTATTATAAGCGAAAAGTGCCTCATCTAAATCCTTTTCGCTAAAGTCAGGCCATAAAGTATTAGTGAAATATAACTCACTATAACTTATTTGCCACAACAAGAAATTACTAATTCTTATTTGATTGCTTGTTCTAATTAATAGGTCAACATCCGGAACGCCACTAGTAAATAGTTTAGAACTAAAATACTCTTTAGTTATATCATCTATTTCTAGCTTGTTATTCTTTACATCACTTGCAATTGATTTTGCTGCTTCTAAGATTTCGTCTCTAGCACCATAGTTAAATGCCACAAGCAGTACCATTCCATCGTTATTTTTAGTTTTTTCTTCTACTCTATCAATTATACTAGTGATATTTTTACCTAGTTTTTCTCTAAAGCCGATAAACTTAAGTTTGATGTTATCGCGCATTAAGTCATCTTCATAACGTGATAGCATAGCTTGAGGTAGTCCCATCAAATAATCGACCTCTTCTTTTGGGCGACTCCAGTTTTCAGTTGAAAAAGCATAGACAGTCAAATACTTTATGCCGCGTCTACTACACATTTTTGCAACTTCAACCAAAGTTTCAGAACCCTTTTTATGACCAAGTGTACGAGGAAGACCACGCTTTTTAGCCCAAGTGCCATTCCCGTCCATTATAATAGCTACGTGCTTAGGTAATTTGATTTCTGCCATGTTTATACCTTTCCTTCTATTTACGTATTATACTACTAAATCTCTTTTTTTTCTAGACATAAACATATCAAAATCCAATATTATGTCTTTTTATCAAAAAAATTGGCTACACTGTAGCCAATTAATTTAGATTTCCATAATTTGTTTTTCTTTGTTTGTAGCTTCTAAATCGATTTTAGCAATCTCTTTATCTAATAACTTTTGAACATCATCAGAATAGTT
The DNA here is from genome assembly GCA_001604495.1 of Acholeplasmatales bacterium Tener_01. Taxonomy (GTDB): domain Bacteria; phylum Bacillota_I; class Bacilli_A; order ML615J-28; family CAG-698; genus Tener-01. The sequence goes on from LVBR01000029.1 coordinate 4,184, forward strand.
CTTTAATTCGTCTTCAGTGATAAGACTGTCTTTTTCTAACTTCTTAAGTTGATCGATAGCGTCACGTCTAATGTTACGCATTGCAACTTTTGAGCTTTCAGCTTTTGTCTTAACTTCTTTAACGAATTCTTTTCTTCTTTGTTCAGTCAAAGCAGGGAAGTTAATTCTAATAACAACACCATCATTTAGTGGAGTTAAATTTAAATCAGCAGCTAAAATTGCTTTTTCGATGTCTTTTAGACTATTCTTATCATAAGGCTTAATCATAAGTTGAGTTGCCTCAGGAACTGAAATTGATGACATTTGATTAAGTGGTGTAGGCATACCATAGTAATTAACTTTAACAGTGTTAAGTACTTGAGGATTTGCACGGCCAGTTCTAATTAGAGCAATGTCGTTCTTAAAAACTTCTAAAGTTTTTTCCATTCTTTCTTCGCTTGTTAAAATGATTGTTTCAGGCATTTTTTTCTCCTTATTTTTTATTAGTTATAATTGTACCAAATGAGTAATCTTTGGCTGCTTTTGCAATATTTCCTTCAACATTCATGTCGAAAACAAATATATCGATATCATTTTCACTACACATAGTTGCGGCTGTTAAGTCCATTACTTGTAAGTGTTTATCAACTACTTCATCATGAGTAAGTTTAGTGAACTTCTTAGCATCTTTATTCTTTCTAGGGTCACTGTCGTATACTCCGTCAACACCGTTTTTAGCCATAAGTATTAAATTACAGCCAAGTTCTGCGCTTCTTAGGGCAGCAGTAGTATCAGTTGAGAAGAAAGGAATTCCATTTCCACCACCGAAAATAATGATACGGTCTTTTTCTAGATGTGACAATGCTTTTCTTCTGATATAAGGTTCAGCTACTTGAGGGATAGATAGAGATGTCATAACACGTGTATCACATCCTAAGTTCTCTAAGGCACTTTGAATAGCTAAAGCGTTAAGGATTGTTGCTAGCATTCCCATATAGTCAGCACTGCTTCTTTCCATTCCACAGTTGATGGCATCGCGTCCACGCCAAATGTTACCAGCACCTACAACGATTCCAAGTTCGATTCCACCTAAATCGTATAGTTTCTTTATTTCCTTAGCGATGTCTCTAACCTTTTCATGGTTAATACCTTGACCATTGCTACCAGCTAAAGCTTCGCCACTTAATTTAAGAATAATTCTTTTCTTATTAGACATAATTTCTCCTTATTTATAAATAAAGGCACTTATAAAAGTGCCTTTAATTGTTATTTTACAGCTGCCATTACTTCAGCTACGAAGTCATCTTTTCTCTTTTCGATGCCTTCTCCAACTTCAAGGCGGATATATGAAACAATTGTACTATGATTATTTGCTACATATTGACCAACTGTTAAATCAGGATTCTTAACGAATTCTTGATCAACTAAGCAAATACCTTTAAGCATCTTATTAACTTTACCAATCATGATCTTGTCAATGATTGCATCTGGTTTACCATTGAATTCACCAGCGTTAATAGCTTCTTGTTTTAAGATTTCACTTTCTTTAGCAAGGAAATCACTATCTACCTTAGTCTTATCTAAGAATTTTGGACTCATTGCAGCTACATGCATACAAACGTCTTTTGCAACTTCAGCATTTTGGCCTTCTAATATAGATAGAGCAACAATCTTTCCACCCATATGAGAATATGCACCAAATACTTGTGAATCATTCTTTTCAACAACATTAACTCTTCTTAAAGAAATCTTTTCACCGATTGTAGCTGTTGCATTGATAATTAAGTCTTTAACTGTTCCTTCAGGAGTTACTAATTCTAGAGCTTCTTCATCAGTCTTTGCATTGCTATTAAGAATAGCTTGACCAATTTTTTCAACTAAAGTTTGGAATTTTTCGTTCTTAGCAACGAAGTCAGTTTCACTATTTACTTCAAATACAACTGCTTTGTTACCGCATATTGAAATCTTGCACATACCTTCAGCAGCAATTCTACTTTCCTTCTTAGCTGCTTTCATAATACCTTTTTCACGAAGCCAAGTTACAGCTTCATCAAAATTACCATTAGTTTCAACAAGTGCCTTTTTGCAATCCATCATGCCAGCACCAGTTGCTTCACGTAGTTCTTTAACTTGAGATGCACTAATCATGTTATTTCTCCTTATTATTCAGCTTTTTCTTCAACTTCTTGAGGTTTTACTTCTTCAGCTTTAACTTCAACTTTTTCTTCTTCAACTTTAGGTTCTTCAGTTCTTAACTTTCTTGGAGCTCTTTGAGGTTTTTCTTTTACAGGAGCTTCTTCAGCTTTTGCTTCGCCTTCTTGAGGTTTAGCTTCTTTAGGACGATATTGACGTTGAGCGTGGCCTCTTCCACCGCGTTGGTTACGATCATTTTGAGGACGACGTGTAGGACGTTCTTCAGGAAGTGGTTCATCTGTAAATTCGATAACGATTGGAGTTCCACCTTGAGCTTCAACAACAGCGTTTGCCATTGTAGCAACGATTAATTTAACTGAGCGAATTGCATCATCATTTGCAGGGATAACATAGTCAACTTCATCAGGATCACAGTTTGTATCAACTAATGCGAATACAGGGATTCCTAAACGATGAGCTTCAGCAACAGCGTTATGTTCAGTCTTAGGGTCAACAACGAATAATGCTTGAGGAGCACCCTTCATTTCTTTGATACCACCAAAGTACTTATCTAAACGTTCTTTTTCTTTCTTGATTAAGATAACTTCTTTCTTAGGTAATACTTCGAAAGTTCCGTCTTCTTCCATCTTTTCAATTTCGTATAAACGAGCAATACTCTTACGAATAGTCTTGAAGTTTGTTAATGTTCCACCTAACCATCTTTGGTCAACATAGAATTGACCGCAACGAACTGCTTCTTCTTTGATTACATCTTGAGTTTGTTTTCTTGTTCCAACAAACAAAACAGTTCCATTGTTTTGTGCGATTGTGAATAATTCTTTGTAAGCTTCTTCGATTTTGGCAACAGTCTTCTCTAAATCGATGATATAGATTCCATTACGTTCTCCAAAAATATACTCTTTCATTTTAGGGTTCCAACGGCGAGTATTATGACCGAAGTGAACACCGGCTTCTAGTAATTGGTTTTTGTTAATTACTGACATTTTAAATTCTCCTTTTTCTAATTTTGTTTTGGCCTCCACCACCATCACAGATTTTTGCCACACTATGTGCACCGACAAATTTCTCAAGTGGTGTGTGTATTTCCATTGCCTCTAGTATTATACCACTTTACCTATGAAAATGCAAGATAATTTTGTTCTGCGTCTTTTTGTTCACAAAATACTCCTGTTTTTTAATATAAATATAAAAAAGGCGTTAATTAAT
>LVBR01000030.1 GCA_001604495.1 Acholeplasmatales bacterium Tener_01
ACTAAACATACTCCATAAGGCTTACGATAAACTAGCGTCTTAGTTGATGGAAAACATAGTAGTCCACTATATAGTCTTTTTGGCCTATTCCATTTTTTTAAATCTTTCAGTGCCTCATTTATTTCAATTATTACTGTCCCAACATCACAAAAATAAGCTTCACAGTCGCTACGACCAAGGTCAGTATGTAGTGCTTTAATGATTTCATCTTGATGTTTAATGACAGCATCTTTAAGTTTTAACAACATTTCTTTACGAAACGCTAAAGACATAGTCTTATTGGAATTAAAAAAATCTCTTTGATCTTTGACTAAATTAATAATATCTATCTTTTCCATGGCAACTCCTCTAGTTTCTTTAAAACAATTTCACCTAACTCTTTATGGCCCTTTTCTGTTAAATGCTCCCCATCAATTCCTACTTCGCAGTTTATTCCAGTTACGAATAAATAATTATTATCAACACAATACTTTTCTAATAGTTTTTCGTACTCTTTTACTCTTTCAATACTATTTGTGTATTTAGGTTTTGTAACAACTGTAGGTAGTATTAGTGGTGGACAAACAATCATTATTTTTGATTGATACTTATTAATAAACTTATTAACCAAAATATCCATATTATTAACTATATCACTTGAAGTTAAATGATACACGTCTTTTAAATCGTTTGTTCCAAGCATAATAATAACTAAATCAAGCTTTTCATCGATTGATTCATTATCGATTGTTTTAAGACTGTTTTTACCGCTTAAATCTGGATGGTCACAGTTTATGGTTCTACCGTTATTACCATTAGTAAAGACGATATTGTCACGCTCTAAGGCATACCACCATATCTTTTCTTTATCAAATCTCTTAGTTTTACTATCATCCCCACTATAAACATCTAGTGTTGGATAGTAACCCCAAGTATTACTATCTCCATATACGAATATTCTTAAAATTCTTGGTTTCATTACTTTAAGTTTGTTCATTTTAATTCCTCATTCTATATTATTATTTTAACAAATTTTAAAAAAAATTGCGACAATATTAGAAGATTGTCGCAAAGATATTATAAAAGTGGAGATATCAACTTAATCAAATTACAGAAACGTCTTGACCATTTACCAAGTTCAAAATCAGCTGGAACTTGTTCACAGTCTTTAAGCATCTCTAAAAAGTCAGCTTTGATATCCTTTAAACACTCAGTTTTATAAAGCAAAGCACCGCACTCAAAGTGATGAACTAAGCTTCTAAAGTCATAGTTTATTGTCCCAACAAACCCAAGCTTTTCATCCGCAAGCATTGTTTTCATGTGGTTGAAACCTTTTTTGTAGATATATATTTCAACACCACTATCAAGCAAGAACTTAAATTGTGATTGTGCTACTTTAAATACTAATTTCTTATCAGGTATTCCTGGTAAGATTAAATGTACTTTAACACCTCTTAATGCAGTGTTACGAAGAGCATTTAATAGTTCGTATGTAGGGACAAGGTATGGAGTGGAAATATATACTTCATGCTTAGAATAGTGCAAAATGTTGATGTAGTTTTGCTCACCAACCAAGGCATCATCAATTCCTCCAGGTCCATCGCCAAATGGCATAACATATCCACTACAATCAAATTTCTCGTAGTCATATGTTAAGTATCTATTATAATCACTTACTTTATAAGTACATAAGCTATAGTTTTGTAAGAATGTTTCGATTAAGTTATTGATAGCACTACCTTCAATCTTAATCATTGTGTCTTTCCAATAACCAAATCTTTCGATGATGTTAGCATATTCATCACCTAAATTCATACCACCAGTAAAGGCATATTTATGATCAACTATCGCAATCTTACGATGGTCACGATTATTATAAACACCAGATAGAATTGGTCTAAATGGATGGAACTTATAACATTCAATATTAAACTTACGTAAAATCTTTGGAGTTCTAGAACTGATTGTTCCGCTACATCCCATATCATCATACAAGAAGATTACTTTAACGCCTTCTTGGGCTTTTCTCTTTAATATATCAGATATTGTAGACCATACTTCACCATCATGAACAATAAAGAATTCCATGAAGATAAATTCTTTAGCTTCTTCTAAGCATTTATATAACTCAGGGAAAAACTCACTACCACACTTATAATAAGTTACACGGTTATTAGTATGTGGTGCTAAGCGTGTTACATTTGACAAATAGTTAAATGCCCCAATACTTCCTTCAAATATTGATTCATCGTTTGCTTCTGGCGTATTTTTCTTATAGGCTTGAATAGTTTCATCAAGAATTTTACGATCCTTCTTTTTAAGGCCATGATTACCAAAAATCATAAATAATACCGCAAAGAAGAAAGGGAGTAGTAACATACCTACAATCCAAGGAATCTTAAATTCTGGGTCTTCTTGCTTATTAATAATTTTAAAGAAGATAATCACTTCAACCACAAACGCAAAAATTCTTAAACTAATATATGATAGTGAAATTATTGCTTTAATACTAATATCCATTTCTTCTTCATTTAAGAACTTTGTTAATGTATCATCAAGGAAGAATTCGATGTAAACGAATACTGCTAGTTCGATTAATAATATTAAAAGTATTAATAAATATCCTGATAATAGGTTTCTTATTAATTTCTTCATCCTAACACCTCATCTAAAAATATATGGGCTTCATTTATCCAATTAGCTATATCTTTATTATAATCACCTACTCCAAGTGGCACTGTCAGTTTATTAGCAAGCGCTAAGCCATGGGGACCATTTTCATATATTATTGTCTTATGTTTAATATTATTCTTATTTAATGCTTTATCTAAGCTAATAGTATTACTAATAGGTACTAACTCATCAGTGGCCGTTGACCATAAAAATGTTTTAGGGAAGTCACTTGTCACATTTTCTTCAATAGATAAAAGGTGATATAGGTTTTTATCTCCACCAGTTATCACGTTTTTTGTTCCTTCATGCGTTTTTCCCACAAGTGTTACAACCGGATAAGCTAAAACCAAAGCATCTGCTTTAGTGTTTTCCCCAATACCAATCATTTTTATTAGAGAATCTTGTTTATATAAATATGAAGTTATACCCACCAAATGGCCACCAGCACTAAAGCCACATAAAACTATCTTGCTTTCTGGATAGAGCTTCTTGGCTAGGTCGATTGTTGAAAGGAGTTCTAGTACTTGGTTTGGATAATTAATACTATGATTAACATTATCAGTAGAATACACAAGCTTAATTGTAGTATATCCCATCTTTAAAAACTCTAAGGCAATTGGGTCACCTTCACGATTTGATATATTATCATACCCTCCACCTGGCACAATTATGGCTACTCGGTTCATAGTTTTTCCTAAAATTGGCTCAATATTAGTTATTTCAATATATGGATTATACTTTAACTTTGGGTATATATTTTTCAAAAAAATCTTTTCAACATTCATAACTATCCCTCAAGTATATTTTATTTCAAAAAGAGGTACTAGTCAACCAAAGCAAAAAAAATCATATCATTTAAAATGATATGATTAATTCTTTCTACGATCGTTCTTCTTATCTTGATAGAACAATGCTTTATAACGATACATTTCATCATCGGCTCTTTTGAATACTGCTCTAAATTCGATATCTTTATCAGGTTCGAACTTCGCAACACCGAATGAACATGAAACTTTGAAGTCACCTT
>LVBR01000031.1 GCA_001604495.1 Acholeplasmatales bacterium Tener_01
GTCTTAAAATGAAATTTCATCATTCAATTGTAAAGCTTTTTTTACAACTCCCTAAAGAATAATAAGTATATTTGGTTTTTTTATAAATTATGAAATAAAAAAACACTATTATTAAATATTATATAAGCGAAAGGATAAGAATAAATAAATGATTCAACAAGAAAAATATGATTTAATCAAATTTATTGATGGAAACTTTAGTTTAGATGTGAAAGTATCACCTAATGAGGATACTGTATGGTTGACACAATCTGATATTGCTTTACTATTTGTTAAAGATAGGAAAACAATAAATAGGCATATTCAAAACATACTAAAAGAATTGGAACTCGATGAAAAATCAGTATGCTCAAAAAAAGAGCATACTGCCAAAGATGGTAAAGTTTATACTGTTAGAATTTATAATTTAGACATGATTATAGCAATAGGATATAGAGTAAAATCTTATCGTGCTATCAGTTTTAGAAGATGGGCTACATCCATATTAAAACAATATCTATTAAAAGGTCATGTTATTAATGAAGAAAGATGCTTGTCTTGTACTAGTAATATCATAGAATTACAAACTAAATATAATGATATTAATAATAAAGTAAATGAAATCAAAGATGCTCTTTATTCGAGTAACGATAAACTTATTTATGAAGGAGAATTGTTAGAACCTATCACTTTCTTAAGAAAACTCTTCTTCTTGGCAAAAGACAATATCACTATCACTGATTTCTATGCTGATAGTTTCTTATTGACACTACTTAAGGATATCAAAGTCCCTATTACAATCATCACATCAAGTGAATCATATTTGAATAATATGGATATACCAAATAATATAAGCATTGTTCATAATGATAACATCCATGGTCGCTATATATTTATAGATCAATATAGTTATGTAATGGATAATTCATTTAATTCAATTGGTAAGAAAAGATTTGTTATTGTGAAGTTAGAAAACATTAATAAAGAAATGATATTAAAAAGCATTATATAAAGAATAGACACAATCAATTTTGTCAATTTCATCATATTTTGCCACAATTTGTTTCTTATTGTGTTTATTATAACACCATTGTTTTATTTATCTTTATAATCAATTATATTAAAGGAGATTTAGATCTTTTTTATTTGTTTTAATGTTAGGTGTCACATCAATTGTAACTCAACACAAAAATGTCATTGCCTACAATAAAGATTATTTTAAAACAATATAAAACATGATATAATCAAACTATAAGGAGCTTTTTAATAAAAAAGCAACTAATTTATATAGATGGAGGTTTATAGATGTTTAATAAGTATTTATTAACAGGAGCAACTGGTTTTTTAGGAAATACAATTGCTTGGACGTTACATCAAAGAGGTATTAAGTGTGTTGCTCTTGCTTTAAGTGGTGATCCATATATTTCTAAACTACCCCCAAGTGTTAAGGTAGTTCATGGCGATGTTCAAAATATCGAATCTTTATATGCTTTCTTTAGTGAAAAAGATGAGAATACATGTTTACTACATTGTGCAGGCATTGTATCAATTGCCACAAAGAAGAATCCCTGTCTATATAGTGTTAATGTGGATGGAACAAAGAATGTGTTATCGTTAGCACTTGAAAAAGGCATTAAAAAAACAATTTATGTTAGTTCAATCCATGCTATCCCTACTGCACCAAAAAATAATGTAATGACTGAGATTAATACTTTTGATAAAGACTTAGTAAAGGGAGAGTATGCTAAAACTAAAGCAATTGCAACTAATCTAGCACTTGACTATTCCAAATTAGGATTAAACATTAGTATTGTCCATCCTTCTGGAATAATTGGTCCTGGTGATTGGCGTTGTGGTGAAATAACACATATTATTAGGTCTTATTTAAAAGGCAAATTACCTGCTGGATCACAAGGCCAAAACAATTTTGTTGATGTAAGGGATGTTGCAAATGGTGTTTTGTCATGCGCAAATCATGGCAAAAATGGTGAATGCTATCTTCTTACAGGACATCAATCACCAATTAAAAAGATTCTAGAACAAGTAAGAAGAATGGAAGGTGGCAAAAGACTAATTTATTTACCTTTATGGTTAATTAGGATGATTGCACCTATATATGAGAAGCTAATGATTAGGAAAAAACAAAAAGCCTTCTTAACACCATATTCTGCATATGCCTTAGGTGCAAATTCTAATTATAGCTTTGAAAAAGCGAATAAAGAATTAAAATTTACCTCGAGACCTTTAGAAGAAACAATTCGTGATATGGTTGGTTGGTTAAAAAAAGTTCAACTACAATAGATGACATT
>LVBR01000032.1 GCA_001604495.1 Acholeplasmatales bacterium Tener_01
TCACTATATCCTGATTTGGATAACGTTTAGTTTATATATGGATATGTCAGTACACTAGAAATTATGACTGCATATTTTTATGTATATGCAGTCATTTTTATATTGAATGGATGGATAATGAATGAAATATGTTCTTAAAAATTTAAAATCATTTATACGCACAGAAAAAATGATTTTTTTGCTCATAATACTATGCATAAGTTCATCTGCAATAATAATTAATTTTGCATTTGGATTGTATCAGAACTATAATGTTGTAAAAACGGAAGAAGATAGTGGGTTGAATTCATTTGAAATTGATATTATAGATGGTACGAGGGTTACGAAGGATATTTTAAAAGAATGCGTACTTTCACTTTCAGAGCAAACAAATGACAACATAGATATGTACTATATTTCTCCTATTATTGAACCGTTTTACAGTAATCAAGATATTGGTTGGGGAACTATGCACATTCGTTTTACGGTCAATCAGAATAAAATTGCTCCATGTACTATTTTTAAACAAAACATGGAACGTGATGGAACAATTATAAGCGGAAGCTATTTTTCAGATGCTCAGGAAGCAAATGGAGAAAATGTTGCAATTATCAGTAATGATTCAGGCGACAAGTTAAGCTGTACTGACACTATAGTTACAAGAACAGACAGAGATAAGCAATGGATTACACTACAGGGAAAAGAATTTGAGGTGATAGGCATCTACAAAATGGCAAATACTCCGCTGGTTCCATTTAATTCTCTTGATGATAACACGCAGCTTCAAGGACAGATTATGATCGGTTTTAATAAATCTGTTACACGAAGTCAATATGATGAGATAAGAAATGCATTTCAGAGTTATTTTGAAAGTGCAGTTACCATACCAGAGTTAGATATACCTGAAATTGAAAACTACTATCTTTATAACACAATTATTCTGATTTCATTTTTTATTGCATTGCTTGCTGCAATAAATTTTGCTGTACTATATAAATATATACTGGAAAAGAGAAAGAAAAGTATAGTTATTTTTCGCATTTGTGGTTGTAAAAAAACCAAAGCTCTTTGCATATTTTTAAGTGAGTGCATGATTATAACTATTCCTGTTTTTGTTATTTCAACGCTTTTTTACTCGGCTGTAATTTTACCGCTGCTTGATAAATCATTTGAATACATAAAATCAGCATATAATTTTGGTATTTATTCAATAATATTTGCAATTTATATAGTAACATCGATTATTGTGCTTTCTACAATGATTTTATTTAGTTTTTCGAGGAAAAGTTTGATTGAAGATAAGGTAGGTGTATTTTAATGATAATGAAACTCGGACTTAAAAATCTCAAAAGTAATGCTTTTATGAGCGTGCTTATTATTCTTCAAATGATAGTTGTTTTTTTCATTATAATCAGTATGACATCTACGGTAGTTTCAAGATTTCAGTATTACACTCCTATCAAAGAACTTCTAAACAGTAATAGCTACTACTATTATATTCATAACGGATACAGCCCTGAAACAGGCTCTGCATGGACAAACACTTCAGATTTCAGCAAATTAATTGAAAATGAAAAAGAAATATATGCTACATATAACGCATGGTTAGAATATGATAACAATGGTACTCTTGAAAGTATAAATACAATCAGTTATGATGACGAATTTATACAGCTATATAAACCAGAACTTGAGAGTGGTAAATGGTTTGAAACAGATTATGCAAATAATAACTTATTGCCAGTTGTTGTTTCTCAAAACAATTATGGTTTAAATGTCGGTGACATAGTTTCGTTAACTTGTTCTGAAACCAATGAACAAATAAGTGCATACATTGTTGGCAAATTAAGAGATGGAACAAAAGTTTTGGATTACACAATAGCTAATAATCAAAAAATGAATTGTACAAATATGTATAAAAATTATTTTATTGATATTGAAGAAAAGCCATTGTTTATAATGCCACAAAAATATCTTGAAAATGAGAATATAGTTACGCAGTTAAGTGGGCCACTTATCATTACATATAATAATGAAGCATCAAATAGTGAAATTAATGATAATGATTCGATTGTAAAAAATATGATGACATTAAGTGCAGCAACAACAAATGAAATAAAGAGCAATAGCATTGAATATATTTTTGAACAAGTTCAAACCCTGTTGCCAATCTTAATTTCTATATTTATAATGGTGCTTGTTAGTGCAATAAGTGTTAGTGCATTATCAGCTAAAAGGCAATTAAAAAATTATGCTGTTTTCTATATTTGCGGTTTGAAATGGAGAGATTGTGCATTAATAAATATTGCATCTGCTACTATATCCGTCATAATTGCAATGGAAGTCAGTATCTGTGGAATCACCATATTCAAAAACATATTTTTATCAGACTCAGTAATACAAGTAGGCTTTTTCCAATTAATTTCTTGCATAGGAATTGCATTGATTTATATAATTTTGTCAGCACTCTTACCATTACAAATTATCAGCAATAATACACCTCGTGAAATTTTGAAATCAAATTAGGAGATCACTTTATGATAGAATTAAAAAACGTTAAAAAAACTTATAATAGTGGCAAGGCAAA
>LVBR01000033.1 GCA_001604495.1 Acholeplasmatales bacterium Tener_01
TTCAATCTTAAGTGTACCTTTAGCACCTTCAAATAAATAAGCATGAACTAATCTATTTTTATTGAAACTGTTCTCTATCAGTTTTAAAACTCTACTTTGAGTTTTCTTAAAACGTTCAAAATCCATAAATAACCTCTATTTTATTGATTCAAAAACAATCTCTTTAATCTTTTGATAAATGTTTTCAATTGTATCGTTACCATCGATTACTTTAATACGGTCTGGAAACATCTTACTTACTTCTAAGTAACCATTTCTTACTTTGTCATGAAAAGCAATTTTTTCTAAATCGAGACGATTCATATCGCGATGATTACTTTTAATTCTTCCAAGACCAATTCTTGGATCAACATCGATATAGATTGTTAAATCAGGATAGAAGCCACTTATTGCATAATCATTAATCTTATACACTTTTTCAATTCCAAGGCCTCTAGCATATCCTTGATAAGCAAGAGATGAATCGACATATCTATCGCATATTACAACCTTGCCACTATTTAAAGCTGGTTTAACAACTTCTTCTAAATGTTGGCAGCGACTTGCGGCATATAAAAGTGCCTCAGTCATATATTTCATTTCAGTATTATCAACATTTAGTATGACATTTCTGATTTGTTCACTGATCTTACTGCCACCAGGTTCACGAGTCTTAATTGCATCAAAACCGCTTGCCAATAAATCTTTCATTAACATCTCTATTAATGTAGTCTTTCCAGTGCCTTCGCCACCTTCAAAAGTAATAAATCTTTTATTCATAATATCACCATTTTATTGTTATTTAATTCATTTGTTATTATACCATATTTTATTCTAAAATAAAGCTTTTTTCTTGTTTTATATACACATGTGTGGTAGAATACTAAAAGAAGGAGTATAGTTTATGCGTGTTAAAGTAAATAACCTTACATTTGCATATACCCAAAAATTGGTGTTACATAACGTTTCTTTTAGTCTTAAAAGTGGCGATTTTTTAACAGTCCATGGTAAAAACGGAACTGGTAAAACAACACTAATTAAATGTTTCTTAAAACTTCTTGAAGTTGAAAACGATATGATCTATTTAGATGATGTTGATATCAACAAAATCAGAAGATTTAGAAATATTGGATACGTTCCTCAAAAGAATGAATTCAACTACGAATTTCCAATAACAGTCAGTGAAATTCTATCTTGTGCATATATCAAGAAAAGAGATTCATTCTACACTCAAGTAATCAACTCTATGGATATCAATTCCATCTACAACGAAAACATCAACAATCTTAGTGGTGGACAAATCCAAAGAGTATTTATTACTAGAGCCCTTTTAAATAAACCAAAACTATTAATACTAGATGAGCCAACAGTTGGAGTTGATAATGAAAATGTTAAAGCTCTTCACGATATCTTAGCACGCTTAAAAGAAGAAAGTATCACAATCATCTTAGTAAGTCATGATATGGACTTTTGCTCAGATATTACTGATTATTATCTAGTATTAAATGAACTTGGTGAATATGTCTTTAAGAAGGCAGGTGAAGAAAATGTTTCTTGCTAGTTTCTTTGATGCCTTATTAAAATATGATTTCATCCAGTATGCAGTTATTGCGGGTATTTTAGTTGGACTACTTGCCCCATTAATTGGTACGATTGTGGTAATAAGAAGACTATCATTTATTGCCGATACCTTATCCCACTTCTCTTTAGCTGGTGTATGTATTGGAGTATTCTTATCAAAACTAATCAACTGGAAAATCTTTGACCCACTATTTATGGGTATCGTATTTAGTGTTTGTGGTACATTCATAATTGAAAGACTTCGTGGTTTTTACAAAAACTACAAAGAATTATCAATGCCAATTGTAATGAGTGCCGGTATTGCTTTAAGTGGACTATTTATTTCACTATCAAATAATATCGACTCTAAATTCACATCAAGTCTTTTATATGGATCTATCTATTCTGTTTCAACATCTGATTTGATTACTATTGTTGTCATAGCCGCAATCGTAATAACCTTTATATCACTAACATACAAAAAGATTGTAACCCTAGGCTTTGATGAAGTATATGCTGGTGTTAGTGGCATTAACGTAAAACTATTACAACTAGCATTAACTGTTGTTTTAGCTTTGGTTATATCAATATTTATCGATATTGTTGGGGTATTACTAATTGCATCCCTTATGATTATTCCTGTTGCTAGTGCTATTTTACTTGGAGACTCATTTAAAAACACAGTTATTTGTGCTGTAAGTTTTAGTGAAACTTCCCTATTACTTGGCTTTATTATAAGTTTCCATGCAAATGTAACTACTGGTCCAGTAATCATATTAATCAATATTCTAATTTTAATAATTATAATGATATTTAAACGAATACGTACAAGTGTCA
>LVBR01000034.1 GCA_001604495.1 Acholeplasmatales bacterium Tener_01
ACTGGGCTCTGGTATTAGTCCTATTAGCATTCGTCATATCCCTATTAACAACTGTCTTCTTGGACAAAAAGACTGTTAGACGTTACTATGTTTTGATTTATGCAACATTTTTATTATCAGTTATGGTGTTTGTTGAATTTTCAATTGCTGATAAGAGTGAATATAGAACATTAAGAACTGTTTTAATGGCGATTAGGTATAGTGCAACACCGCTAATGATTGCTCAGGTTATGCACACTTTAATAAAGAAACTTCACTGGGTTGTCTTTGTACCTGCAATAGTCCTAACTATCATTAATATAGTTTCAATATTCACAGGAATTGTTTTTTCGATTGATCCAGATACTAATCAACTTAAGCGTGGTTTCTTAGGATACCTACCATTTATTATTGCCGGATTCTATTGTGCGTTTTTAATCTACATTTTGATCAAGCGAAGCAACAAGCTTTTAATTGAGATTATACCAATTGTCTTTTTGAGTTTAACTTTAGCATCAGGTGTAGTATTTCCATTCATTTTTGGAAGTTCATTCTCAAATATGTTCTGTACAACAATTGGAGTAGCATTGTTCTCTTATTATGAATTCTCAATTTTGTTACTTACAAAGAAGGATTCTTTAACAGGTCTACTAAACCGTCAAGCATACTATACTGATATCGAATATGATCATCAAAATATTACCGCTTTAGTATCACTAGATATGAATGGTCTTAAAGCTGTAAATGATAACTTTGGTCATTCTGCAGGAGACGAAGCATTAGTAACATTAAGCTTATGTTTCATTAAGGCTCTAAAGAGAAGACAAACAGGTTATAGAATTGGTGGCGATGAGTTCTTAATCATCTGTAGAAGGAATTCTTTAAAAGAAGTTGAAGAACTTATTGAAAGAATCAAGAAAAATGTTAGTGAAACTGAATATACTTGTTCAGTCGGTTATAGCTATTCAGAAAGTGGCGATAAGCCAATCGATGAGATGCTTAGAGAATCAGATGAAATGATGTATGCTGAAAAAGAAAAATATTATAAAGATTCTAAAAAGAATCGAAGAAGATATTAAAATAAATCTTGCAATTATATGCAAGATTTTCTTTTTTTTATAATTAGTGATATAATAAAACAAAATTATTTGAAAACTAAGGAGGAAATATGGAAAAAGTACGCATTCAAGATGATTTATACGAATATGTCAATGGCGAAACATTAGAGAAGTTGGTTATTCCTGACGATAGACCAGTTGCTGGAGGATTTAGTCAATTAGATGAAGATGTTGAAAAGATAATGATGAAGGAATTTGACGACTTTGCAAATGGTAAAAACACTACTGATATCAAAGAAGTTAAAGAGGCAGTTAAACTTTACCAAAAAGTTTTAAATGTTGATAGAAGAAATAAGGAAGGTATCACTCCAGTTTTACCTCTTTTAGAAAAGATTAAAGGCATGAAGAATGTTAAAGATTTGAATGCTTTAGCTAAGGAATTCTTATTTAGTGGTGTTGCTTTACCATTTAATATGGATGTTAGTGACGATATGAATGATGCCACAAAACATGCCCTTGTTATTTTGGGACCATCTATTATTCTACCTGATACTAGTTATTATGATGAAGCAAATCCAGTATATTGCCAATTAATTGGTCTATATAGTGCTATGGCTAGCCAAGTATTAGCCTACGCTCCACTAACAAAGGAAGAACAAGAATTATTCTTAAAAGACACTTTAGAAATTGATAAGTTAATCTCTAAAGCTGTTAAGAGTAGAGTTGAATGGGCAAATTATGTTGATTGCAATAACCCTATTAAATTAGATGAAGCATGTGAATACTTAAAACCATTTGATTTTAAAGGCTTATTAAAAGATTTATATGGCGATAGGCTTCCAGAGGAAGTTGTGGCATATGACTTAAGAGCAATCAAAGAGTTTAAGACATATTTCAATGATGAATTATTCCCTAAGTATGTTCACTGGTGTTATGTTAAATCGCTTCTTACTGCAACTGAAACTTTGTCAGTTGAATTAAAGAGCCTTGGTGGCATGTTTAGACGTGCCCTAATGGGTGTAGCTAGTGATCCTAAGATTGAAAAACAAGCATATCAAGTTGCATCAAGTGCATTTAGCGAACCAGTTGGTGTATATTATGGTAGAAAATATTTCGGTGAGGAAGCTAAGGCAGATGTAGTAAACTTAGTTAAGAAGATTATTGAAACTTATAAACTACGTGTTAGTAAGAATGCTTTCTTAAAAGAAGCAACAAAAGAAAAAGCTATCAAGAAGCTTTCAACAATCGAAATTAAGATGGGTTACCCTGATAAAGTTAATAAGATTTATGCTTTAATGAAAGTGAACGAAGAAGACTCATATTATGAAGCAATGTTAAAGCTTGCTAAGATCAGAGTTGAAGATAGCTTCAATGACTTGTTTAAGCCAGTTGATCGTACTAAATGGCTAATGCCTGGTCATATGGTTAATGCTTGTTACAACCCATCAGCTAATGACATCACATTCCCTGCTGCTATTTTACAAAAACCATTTTACTCAATCAACCAAACAGTTAGTGAGAATTTAGGTGGAATTGGAGCAGTTATTGGCCATGAAATTTCTCATGCATTTGATAATAATGGTGCTCATTTTGATGAAAATGGCAATATGAAGAATTGGTGGACTGAAGAAGACTTCAAAGCCTTTGATGCCTTAACTAAAGATATGATCGTTCAATATGATGGTATTGAATTCCATGGCGGAAAAGTCAATGGTGAATTAGTTGTTTCTGAAAACATCGCTGA
>LVBR01000035.1 GCA_001604495.1 Acholeplasmatales bacterium Tener_01
ACTTGGTAGAGTTACACTAGTTAAACTTTCACAGTTACTGAATGCATATTTTTCAATATAATCAAGGATTGTTAATTCATCTAAGTTGATTGTATCAAGATATGTACATCCGCTGAATGCACCTTCAGCAATTCCTTCAACTTTTGTTCCAAATGTAACAGTATTAAGTCTTGTACAACCACTAAATGCATACTTACTAATATAGCGAACGCTATTTGGTAGCGTGATTGATGTGATATTTGTACAGCCACTGAATGCTTCTTCACCGATTTGGTTAACGCTACTTGGGATAACTACGCGAGTTATGCTTGTTGCATTATAGAAGGCACGTGGAGCAATTGATGAAATAGTTGAATCAATTACAACTTCACCAGTTGAATCATATTGTGATTGATACTTATAAAGTACTTTATCAATAATAATCAACTTATTACCATTGTAATTTAGATATTTAGTTCCATCGAAGGCATCATATGCAATATATGTTAATCCTCCACCTAAGTTAACTGTATCAAGGTTAGTACATCCACTAAATGCACCAGCCTCAATTGTCTTAAGGCTTGATGGGAATGTAACTTGTTTAATAGTTGTATTATCTTTAAAGGCATCTTTGCCAATTACTCTTACAGCTTGTGAACCAAGAACTGAAGGTATTTCAACATTTTCGCTATTACCATTGTATTTAGTAATTGTACATACACCATCTAAAATATTATAACTAAAGTCACCACTAACACCACTTACTTCATTTAGTCCAGTTACATCATAGCCATCGTAGCAGCTACCCATTGATGCTTTATATTCATCGGTAATAGTAACTTTACACTTCTTAGCTTGTTTTTCTAAAAGTGGCGCTGCCATGTTCTTGATAGTTAAAGTATCAAGATTCTTTGGTAGAGCATAGTAACCAATTAAAGCAATATTACTAGATAATACTAAATTGTTAACATCGCATTCATATAAAGCATATGGAGCAAGACGAACAATTGTATGACCATCAACATCATTATTTAAAGTTAATTTATTAATATCTTCATCCATTCTAATGATAACTGCATTACCATCACTATCTAGATAATACCAAGTGTCACCACTTTGAATAATCTCTTCAGTTAATGATACTACTTCTTCTCTAGCCCAAGCTTCAGAATAAATATATCTATGGATGATATCTTCATTAACTCTAATTACTGCTGTTGAGTCAGTTAATTGAGTTTCAAGATCAATTACATTATTTGTTTCAATAATAACTTCTTCTAAACTACTTACTCCACCTAAAGCTAAATATTCTAGATAAATAATATTAGTAGGAATTGTTACCTTGGTAACATTCTTGCCACTGAATGCAAATGAAGCAATTCTAATAACTTCTTTGCCATCAATTGTCTTAGGAATTGTGACTTCACTCTTATCACCTAAGTACTTCAAGATTGTAACAAATTTGCCACTTACTGAATAACGATATTCAGTGTTTTCACTAACTGCTGCTTCATATACTGATACAGTATGGTTAGGGAATCTTGCACCATATTCACGTAAGTTTTCGCTTTCTTTGTAAATCTTATCTGTTAAGTAACAAATCTCGCCACCAACCTCAGGTGCTACAAGTCTACTAAAGATAATCTCAAGTACATTATTGCTATCAGCGCTTCTTAAAGCGTATAGATCAATAAATTCAATAGTGTTATTGATTCTAATCTTAGTAACTCTATTGTTCTTACTTAAAGCATATTTACCAATGCTTGTGACAACGTGACCGCCAAGTGTATCTGGAATAGTGATATTAGATGATGTGGTAATTATTGAAATAATTACTGCTTCATCGTTATAAACACCATATACATAATCAGAATTTTGATTAATTACAATAGTCTTTGGATAAATATTAAGTGTAGGATACTTAGCTTTATATTCTTCGTAGATTGCATCATCTACTAGTACTAATGTATTTTCACCAATAGTTCCTTCTTCAATTATTACCATACTATCAAGTGTTACAGTAGCGATATCATTTGAAATGAATCCCTTCTTAATAAAGTCAATAGTATGAGTATTATGAGTTGTAGGGACAACTACATCACTAGCTAAACCAAAGTATTCAAGTATTCCATACTTATTATTTTCTTCACAATAAGCGAAATCACCATCGATTGCTGATAATCGATATTGATGAGTGAATGAGTAATTAGCAAATTCACTATCTTTGATATAGACATTGCTATCATTTAGCATAGTCTTTAACTCTAATAAGTAACCAGCATCAATTGTAAGATTTGCATTAATAATCAAATAGTTCAAAGATAATCCACTTAATGCATTTACTCCTAAATCAGTAACGTGTTGAGTGATTTCAATACCTCTAACTGAGCTAATAGTATTGAATGCATATGGATAAATCTTAGTAACATTCTTTGTATTAATCTTTTCAGGAATCTTAATTCTGGCATCAGTTCCTAAATATTCAACAATTTCAATATTTCCGCCGTTTTCTTTATACAAGAAGTTATTATAAACTTGATCTGTTGAATAAATATGTCCTGCCATATCAGCCCAATTAGTTAAATATGTAGCATAATCACTTGCTTGAACTAATATTACTAAGTTACTATCATATTCTGTGAAGCTTGTAGCGGCTTTTGTAGCTAAAGCTCCTAGAGTAATATGTTTGATATTTGAGCCTTTGAAGGCATTTGCTTTAATATTTGTAACATAATTTAGAGTTAAACGAATAATATTTTGATTGTTTCTAAATGCATATTCGCCAACTTCAACTACATTTAGTCTTACATCTGTTCCCTTCTTGCAACAAGGATATAAAACTAATGTATCACCTTTATATAAAATACCATTGCTTGAACTATAAATTGGGTTACCATTAACATTAATAACTTCCAAATTAGGGATGTTACTTAATTCACTAACATCAAGACTTTGTAAGTTAGATAAAATCTTTATAGTTCTAACTTTATTATGGTTAGATATCTTTTCAACTCTAGTTACTATCTTATCGTTTAGATAATTAGGGATTTCAGCATTAACAATATTAGTTAAGCTTAGGTTAGTAATTGTAATTTCATTGCCATTTATAACATATGAAATGCCGCTAACGAAATCAAATCTACCATAAACTGTAACATTTGATGAAATAGCATTATTAAATTGATATCTAGTAACGAAGTCTTTATCAGTAAACCAGCCTTTTAATGTAATATAATTGTTTCCATCAAAGTCAGGTTTAGTTATCTTATCACCATGATAATATCTATCAGTGTGGTAAACCTTTCCAAAGTAGTCAACATATTCAACTGTATAAATATTCTTTTCAAACTTCGCAACATATACCATATCTTGGTAAATTGCACCTAAGTTCTTATCCCAACCAGCGAAGTGGTATCCTGTAGTTTCATGTTCATATACACTTGCAGGAGAAGCAGGAACGTCGCCTCTTGGAACATATTGTGTACTAATTACAGTTTCGCCAACTTTAAATACCGCAACATATTTATGAAGTTCATATAGTGGATATGCAGTAAATGATTCAGTTACGTTTGTTAATGCATGATTCCAGCCAATGAAATCATAACCAGTAATTTCTGGTGCAGGTGGAGCTTCAACGCTATATCCACCCATTACTTCAACAACCTTCAAAGTCCTGTTATCTTTTGAAACGAATGTAACAATATATGTTTCAACAAAGTTAGCATATAACTTCAAATCAATAGTAACAGGGATTGTTAAATCATATTTTGATTCAAATGATTGGTCTAAATACCATCCTTCAAATGATAAACCTTCCATTGTTGGAGTAGGTAAGTTAGTAAGTAGATTGCCCTCAGTTACTTCGATTGTTCTAAATACATTGAATGTTCCATCATATAATGTAACAGTATGTTTTGGTTTAACGTTAGAATCTACAACCCATTTAGCATATAAAGTAAGGTCACTTCTAACAACATTACTGAAGTTATAAATCTTAGTTAATTCACTATCAGTGAACCAGCCACCAAAGATGAATCCATCTTTTGTAGGATTAGTAGGTTTGATAATGATTTGGCCATAATTAACATCCAAATCACTAACCTCAGTTCCACCATCTTCTTCAAATGTTATATGACAAACAATTCCTACCCATTTAGCATATAATGTTACGCTTGCAGTAACACCAACTGATGTATCAAATGGAGTAGCTAATTCTTTATCTAAATACCAACCACCAAATTTGTAGTTTTCTTTTGTTGTGGAAATAGAATCAGGTAATAATTCTTCATGTTGAAGAGTAATATCATCGATTAATGTACCACCATTAGTTTCAAACTTGATAGTGTAGATGGCATCTACCCATTTAGCATATAATGTCATATCTCCTTTAACAGGAGTTGATAAATCAAATTTCTTTGTTAATTCTTTATCAGTATACCAGCCTTCTAAAACATATCCAAAACGGATAGGTTCTTTACTTAGTTCAATAGTATCATTGTATAAAACAACGATATCACCGATTTCACTACCACCATTTTCTTCAAACTTGATAGTGCAATCATTAGCAGTCCAGCCAGCATAAAGTGTAAATGAACTATTAACAGTTCCTTTAACATATTTCTTTGTTAATTCTTTGTCAGTATACCAACCATTGAATGTATAGCCTTCTTTTGTAGGGTCAGCTGGTAAAACAATTTCTTCACCAGTAATAAATGCGCCCTCAGCCACATTACTACCACCATTAGTATCATATGTAACAATATTCTTTATTGCTTCCCATTTAGCATATAAAGTTAGGTTATTACGTACTTCGATTGTAAAATCGAATGGCATAGTTAAAGCTCTATCTATGTACCATCCATCAAACTTATATCCGTTCTTAACAGGATTTTCAGGTACCAAAACAAGTGAATTCTTTTCAATGATTTGTCTTTGGATGGCAGTACCGCCATTAGTGACAAATGTGACAGTTACACTTGGATAGTTATCAAGTAAAGTAATTGTTGCTAAAGCTAGGTTTCCATAATATCTGATATAAACATAATGAGTTCCACTCTTAGTTAACTTTTCCAACGCCTCATCTGAAAGCATATCTTTAGTTACACTAATAACCTCAGTAGATCCGTCGATTTTATCAACAATAATCTTAATATCACTTAGATTAAAGTCATCAACAGTAACTTCAGTTGGAATTGTTGACTCATCAATAGTAATTGCCTGCGCTTTGGCAGTGTAAGTAAAACATCCAGATAAGAAAATTAAAAAACCAGCTAATAAAATTAATGCAACAGTATTAAGTTTTTTTCTAAAATATCTCATAATACGCAACCTCACATACTACTTCACTCTATATTTTATCACATTGTCCCTTCAAATTAAATAATTTTAATAAAACAAAAAAAGATACCGCCACATATTCACTGTGAAGGTATCTATTTTTTTAGTATTCATTACGATAATCTTTATCTTTTAATTCTACTGCTGTCATTAAACTTCTTATTCTTTCAACAATTCTACCAGCTTTTAAGCGGTCTTGTTCGTTTGATGTTTCCGCAAAATGATTAATTAAAGCATCAAAAGAATAATTGCTTGTTGCGAAAGTTGGTAAATAGTTATTCATACGATATTGTAAAATTGGTCCTAAGATCTCATCACGTACATATGAAGTATTATTCTCACCACCTAAATCATCAAGCATTAGAATATCAGTCTTCTTTAATTCGATAAGCATTGCTTCTAAATCATTAGTTCCAATAGAACTTTTTAGTCTGCGAACTAGATCTGGATAATATGCATATATTACTTTTTTACCTTTTGAAATAAGTTGTTTAGCAAAATTATACAATATTACTGATTTTCCTTGACCATATCCACCATAGATGAATACACCTTTAGTAGTTGCGCCACTTGAAATTTTCTCTAAGCAATCATTTAATTCTTTAAATACTTTGCTTCTATTCGGATTGATATAAATATCACTAGGGATATTTTCATCAAAATATGTTACAAGTTTACCTTTAGCCTCATATGGACAACTTACAAGTTTTGCTTTAACATAGCCATTTTCAAATGTTAAAACGCATTTACAAAATTGACTTTCGTTGTTACAAACGCCATTTTTTAAACATTTAGCGCATTCATTATCAATACTCGCTTTAATGCTAAATTCTGGATAGTTATCAATAATAGCACTATTATCAAGTTTGTTCTTTTTAACAAACTCACAAATATCTTTATTATTTAATAATTCATCAATTAACTTTTGCATCATTGCCTCCACTAAACAATTTCTTAGCTAACTCATCGGCATCAAGTTCTTCTTGACTATCTTCCTTCTTGGCTGCATCTTTAAGTTTTTGTTCATATTCGCCATACCAATCAGGAACTTCTTTGACAGTTTTACCACCACGACGAGTTTGTTTAGTTTCTTTATCTTGATTTGGATTATTTAAAATATAATTAATAGCATCTAGTGTTGTTTTAATCTTAACCCTTTTCCAAGTATTAGCTATCTTTTCAAAGTAGCTGTATGAAGGAATCTCACCTTTTTTCTCATTAACAACAAGTAGCACCATTAAATTGATTACACCCTGACTAAATCCAGTATTTCTAATCAAATCATCAATCATCTTTAGTTCAGATAGCGCAGGTTTAATACCACTTAATGTATATAATAGTTCTTCAGCACTAGTCTTTTCACACAAATCGATAAATCTATTAGTCTCATTATCAAGTTTTTCATAAACGAATGGATCAACTTCTTTAGTTTTAAATTTAATAATTTCTCTAGATTTTTCTTTATAAATCTTTTGAGCGTACTTAAGAACTGATTTAAGATTCAAATCTTTTTCAATACGAACACACATCATAACAGCATCATACATTTCTTCTTCATTTAGATTGTAATGATAGCTGATTCTAAGGATTTCATCTTTAAACTCTTTGATTTCTAACGCTTCATTAGTAACTACTTCATTATCAAACATTAGTTTAAAGTAAGTATAATCAAATTTATCATTCTTGATTCTAATATTATCTACCAAACCTTTAAAGAATGGAGATATGATACTCTTAATATTTGAATTAGTTCTTTCATATACATCATCAAATCCATGAGTTTTATTCTTATAACCGGTTGTATCAACAGTTTGATTTAATCTTTCAAACTCAGTCAAGCCGATCTTACCTTTTAAAAACTCAACTAAGATATGATTAGCCATAAATTCGTTGTATGTAAGTGGAAGATTTAGAACTAGTAGATATTCATCTTTGTTTTGCCATACTTCTACTAAGCCAATTCCTTCTAGTTTCTTGATTGTTTCATTAATATAGTTGCTACTTGCAATATTTAAATGATCCATTAATTTACTGAAAGGATAATGTTTGTCATCAAGGCTTGTTAAAAGATGGTATAGACTGTATGCATCTACACCAATTAATGGCATATAAAGGTTAGTTAATGAGAATTCACTATAATCACCTTTATATCTTTTAACTACTTTAAATGTGTCATATCCACTAAATCCCATGTTTTTCTCCTAATATTATTTATTGAATAAACTAAGACCTTTAAAACTAAGTTTACTATCTAAATATTTATATAATTCGATAATTACTTTCTTTCCTTTTCCATTTGGAATCAATTTGTATGTTGTGATTTTAAAGTCAACTGCTGTTTCTGTTGGTCTAACAGCAACCAAAATAATAACAGCAGAATATTTAACTGTTTCAAAATATAATTCTTGATAAGTTTGATCTTCGGCTTTTAATTCTCCGCCTTCACTTTTGATCATTTCTTTACAAACTCTAATTACTTCATCAATTCTATTGCGATAATAGTGTGTTTGAAGTTCAACTTCTTTAATATTTTCGCCTGTTTCGTAGTTATTATTAAATAAATCTTTAACTCCCATTTATTTCTCCATTTCTAGTTTCTTTAATTTTGCTAACACATTATCTATCTCAATATATGTTTCACTAATTGATCCACTATTATCAATTATGTAATCACTTCGACTTGCTTTATCGCATAATGGCATTTGATTTGATATCTTCTTTTTAGCATATTCAAAATCAATATTATCTCTAGTCATTAGGCGTTTAATTTGCACATCTTCATTTGCAACTACGCAAATAATACTATCAACCTTATTGAAGTAGCCACATTCAAACAAAAGTGGCATCACAACAAACACCAAATCGTCTTTTGTTTTTGCTTTTTCTTCCTCGATACGACTAAAAACATAAGGATGAATGATATTTTCTAATTCTTTTTTTCTTTCTTTGTTATTAAAAACTTCTTTTCCAAGCTTTTTTCGATCAATTTCACCATCAATAGTTAGGCAATCAAACTTAGATATTACTTCTTTGTAACATCTACTGTTTTTTTCTAGCGCTTCATGTGCTAAAACGTCACTATCGATAATAAAATATCCTTTTTCTTTTAGGTAATCGCTAACAGCACTTTTTCCTGTTGCGATACCCCCAGTTATCCCTATAATCATAGTTGTATCTCCAATTTTATTATTTAATAACTCAATTGTCAAGACTTAAATTTCTGACAATTTGGACAATAATATGTACCTCGTGTTGCTACTCTAATTTTACTGATATTTCCCCCACAAACAGGGCATTTTTCTTTTGTATGAACAAGTAGTTCATTTTGGAATAATCCTGTTGCGTGTTGGGCACTTACAAAGCTACGAATTGTTGTGCCACCAAGCTTAATTGCCTTATTTAAGGTATCGATTGATGCCTTTATTATTCTTTCAAAGTCATTTAAGTTAAGGTTTTTGATATCTTCTTCAGGATGAAGCCTACTTATAAACAATACTTCATCAACATAAATGTTACCAAGGCCACATATTACACTTTGATCTAGAAGAGCTTTTTTAATTGGGCCACTTTTTCCTTTAAGTTTATTCATTAAATAACTTGGGCTCATATCTTTACTAAATGGTTCTAGTCCTAATTTATTTAGGGGCTCTTCTTTTAATACCCAATCTACATCAGTTGTATTAAATAGATACATTCTTCCAAACTTTCTAGTATCGTTATAGCGAAGAGTTTCACCATTCTCTAAATTAAAGATGATATGTTCGTGCTTTTCTTTTGGTTCACGAGCTTTAAGAAAGTATTTACCTTCCATTCTTAAGTGCGAAACGATAATATGGTTTTTAAGAATAAATATTAAATATTTGCCATAGCGACTAATATCAATAAACTGTTCGCCTTTTAGGCTTTCTTTAAATGTATCGATATCTACATTATCAATAATACGACCATAAAAGACATCAACACTTTCAATTTTCTTATTAAGTACCAATTCTTTTAAGGTATTCTTAACGGTTTCTACTTCTGGTAGTTCTGGCATAATTATTCCTTATCAAATGTATTGTAATATACTTTTTCCCTGTCGAATCTATCAATAACTTTTAAAGCATCGCTATTTTTAGGATATCCATATGTAACAATAGCAAATGGCTCTAAGTCAGATGGGATATTAAATAGCTCGATTGCATCACTCACTCTTTGTTCTCTTGGGTAAACTCCGCACCAACAAGACCCAATTCCAAGGTTGGTTGCTTCAATTAGGCTATTTTCAACGCAAGCTGATGCATCTTGTGGCGCCATAACTTGGGCAATTAAGTTCTCTTTTACCATTAAGAATAGTATTGCAAAGCTCGCATTCTTGGCAAAACGCATAGATTGGAATCTTTCACTTATTTTTTCAAGTAATGCTTTGTCAGTAATTACTAAAAATCTTGTACCTTGTTGATTACAAGCAGAAGGAGCTTGCATCGCAGCTTTTAGTATTAACTCAATCTTATCATCTTCAACCTTTTTATCAAGGTATTCACGTACACTTCTACGAATGTTAATTATTTCCATTATTTTGCTAAAAACCAATTTTTGCCATAGCCAGTCTCCGCAACAAGCTTAACACTTTGGTTTATTACTCCTTCCATTGTTTCTTTTACTAGTTTTTCTAGTCTATCTAGTTCACTTATTTCAACATCAAACAATAGTTCATCGTGAACTTGAGCAATCATCATTGACTTAAAGCCTTCTTTTTCCATCGCTTCATCAATTTTAACCATCGCATATTTAATAATATCCGCTGCACTTCCTTGAATAGGAGAGTTCATTGCCGTTCTTTCACCAAATTGACGAATGTTTTGGTTAGGATTTTGAAGTTCGGGGATATATCTACGTCTATTAAACATCGTTTGTGAGTATCCAAGTTCTTTAGCATCACTGATAAATTTATCCAAAGTTACTTTAGCTTCTTTGAATGTATCAAAGTATTTATTAATGTACATGTTAGCTTCAAGTGGTGTAATACCAATTTGTTCGCTTAATCCCCAAGCACTCATACCATAAATAATACCAAAGTTAATGGCTTTAGCAGTTCTACGCATATCTTTAGTAACATCGTTTATGCCAACACCAAATAACTGGCTTGCAGTAGAGCTATGGAAATCTACTCCACTATTAAATTCATCTACCATTACTTTATCTTTTGATATATTTGCTAGTACTCTTAACTCAACTTGTGAATAGTCACTTGTAAGAATAACTCCATCCTTAAAACGTGATACAAAGGCTTCTCTAATTACTTGACCAGTCTCAGTTCTTATTGGCATATTTTGAATATTAGGTTCAACGCTAGAAAGTCTACCTGTTTGGGTTAAGGCTTGTTTATAAAGTGGGTGAATAAAATCATTGCTATCCATTACTTCTTCTAGCCCTGTAATATAAGTTGATAATAACTTACTATAAGCACGATATTCTAAAACAAGTCGAGCAATCTCATAATCACTACTTAACCATTCAAGCACTTCACCGCTTGTTGAATAGCCATTTTTATTCTTCTTACCATGAGGAAGATGTAGTTTTTCAAACAATATTTGGCCAAGTTGTTTAGGTGAATTGATATTAAATTCACATTCACTTATTTCAAAAATCTTGTTTTCAATCTCTTTGGCTTTTGCTTCAAAGCCTTTTCCAAGTTCAACTAGTTTATTTCTATCAATTAATAAACCATTTGTTTCCATCTTAGATAAGACTTTTGAAAGCTTAAGTTCCATATTAAACAACTCTCTACATTCGATATCATCAATCTCTTTTTCAAGCATTTCGTGATATTCTTTAATAAATGTAGCTTTACTTAAAGCATAATTGATATATACATCTTTACTTGGAATAGCCATTTTGCTATTAGCACCATAGATTGTATCGTAATATGGGATATTACTTTCAACAAAATAATGTGATACTTGCTTAAAATCATCGCTAGCATAATTTGGATTGATAATATATGTAGCTAGTAACAAATCAAATACAACACCATCAAGCTTAATACCAATTCTATTAAGTACAAAATATAGCATCTTTACATCGAATGTATATTTTTTGTATTCTTTTGATTCTAAATATTCTTTAATTAAACTATTTTCTTGTAATTCTTTTTCACTAAAGAAGAAGTTTTTATTATTAACTACTAAGCCAATTCCTAAAAATTCGCCATTATAATAATTTGCTTTAAATACTTCACAAGAAATAAAGCCACTAGCAAAATCATCTTTAGAAAAAACAAAGTCTTGTTTGATATTAGTAATATCAATTTCTTTTTTAACTTCTATTTCTACTTTTTCTAGTCTTTTTAATAAAGATGTAAATTCATACTTTTGATAGAATTCACTTAAAGCAGTATAGTTAATCTCATTCTTTTTGATATCTTCTTTATCATATGGAAGAGGTGCATCTTTTCTTAACGTAGCTAAATACTTACATTGTCTACTAACTTCTTCACCATTAATGAATAATTCTTTAGTTTTACCACTTAATGAATCAATATTTTCATATATTCCTTCAAGTGATCCATATTCGTTAATTAATTTAACAGCTGTCTTTTCACCAATTCCTTTAATACCAGGTAAATTATCACTACTATCCCCAACAAGTCCTTTGTAATCAAGAATTTGAATAGGTGTAAAGCCCATCTTTTCTTTGAAATTACTTACTGTGTATTGGTCTAGTTCATTGATTCCTTTTTTAGTTAGACAAACATTGACATTTTCACTAACTAATTGAAGTAAATCCTTATCACCACTTATGACATCTATTTCACAATCACTGTCTTTTACTTTTTCACACATTGAGGCGATTAAATCATCAGCTTCAAAGTCAAATGTTTCGTAATGCTTAATAGGTAGAATGTCTAAATACTCTTTGATGATAGGTATCTGCATCCTCAGTTCATCGGGAAGTGGTTTTCTACCACCTTTATATTCTTTATATTCTTGATGACGGAATGTTTTCTTGCCAGCATCAAATGCCACAAATATATAATCATATTCATCTTCTAAAATCTTAGTGAACATATTACAAAAGCCAAATAGGGCATTTGTATATACACCACTTTTAGTTCTCATTAAGTTTCCAGTATAAGCTGTTGCATAATATGATCTAAACATCAAACTATTGCCATCAATCAATGCTATTTTTGTCATGTTATTCACCTGTTTTCTTATTTTATTTTAACATAAATAATAATAAAAAGCACTATGAAATATAAACATAGTGCTCGTTTTTTATTCTTCTTTAATCTTTTTATATATTTCTTTAATTTCTTCTTGCTTTATACAATTCTTACAATCGCCACCGCATCCAGCACATCTATTAATTCCATGCTTTTTAATAGATATTATGGCTAAGACTACTAAAACTGAGATGATACTAATAATTACTATATCCATTATGCAGCTCCAAATAGTAGTCCAATTGAATAGACAATTAGTGACATTAGATAAGCAACACCAAGTTGACCAAATCCAATTCCTAATGCCCATTTATGACCGAGTTCACGCCTAATTGATGAGATTGCGGCTACGCATGGAGTATAAAGCAAACTAAAGATTAAGAATGATGCCACTTTAAGTGGTGTAAATACGGCCATAAGACCACCGATATCACCATAAAGAACTTCTAATGTAGCAACAACGCTCTCTTTAGCTAAGAATCCACTGACTAAAGATGTCACTGTTTGCCAATTACCAAATCCTAAAGGTTTAAATATAGGTGCAATTAAGCCAGCAACTTTGGCTAAAATACTATCTTGGGACTCAACCATGTGAAGTCCAAAATCAAATGATTGTAAGAACCAAACAACAATACTAGCAATAAAGATGATAGTAAATGCTCTTTGTAAGAAGTCTTTAGCTTTATCCCAAAGTAAATGTAATACATTTTTAATACCAGGCAAACGATAATTAGGTAGTTCCATTACAAATGGAACAGCTTCACCTTTAAATACTGATGCTTTACTAAGTAGTGAAACAATAATTGCAAGGACTATTCCTAGCACATATAAGCCAACCATAACTAACCAACTAATTGATCTATCAAAGAATGTGTTAGCAAAGAAAGCATAAATTGGCATTTTCGCACTACAACTCATAAAAGGAGTCAAAAGAATTGTCATCTTTCTATCTCTTTCACTTGGTAAAGTTCTACAAGCCATAACGCTTGGTACACTACAACCGAATCCAATAAGCATTGGAACAATACTACGGCCTGATAAGCCCATCTTACGAAGAAGTTTATCCATAACGAAGGCAATACGCGCCATATATCCACTATCTTCAAGTAGTGATAAGAATAAGAATAAGACAACAATTATTGGAACGAAGCTTACAACACTACCAACACCACCAAATATACCTTTTATTACTAGCGATGTTAGGGCTTCGTTTACTTCCCATTTAGCGAATAAGTTACTAACTACTCCACCAAGTGAATCTATTCCAAGTTCAAGTAAATCCTGTAAGAACTTACCAATAACATTAAATGTTAAGAAAAATACTAGTCCCATTATAAGGATAAAGATTGGAATAGCAGTATATTTTCCTGTCAAAACTTTATCAATCTTACGACTTCTTATGTGTTCTTTACTCTCTTTTGGTTTAACAACACATGCTCGACATAGTTTATTGATAAATGCAAAACGCATATCAGCGATTGCGGCGGCTCTATCTAGTCCACGTTCTTCTTCCATTTGAACGATGATATGTTCAATCATCTCTTTTTCATTTTCAGATAGATTTAAGGCATTTAAAACTAATTCATCACCTTCAACAATCTTACTTGCAGCAAACCTTAGTGGAATTTTTGCTTCCATTGCATGGTCTTCAATCAAGTGCATGATACCATGTAAGCATCTATGAACACTTCCACCATGGTCATCTTTATCACAAAAGTCAGTTCTTCCTGGTCTTTCTTGATATTTCGCTACATGCACTGCGTGGTTAACAAGTTCATTTACACCTTCATTTTTACTTGCAGAAATAGGAACAACGGGGATTCCTAACATCTCTTCCATTTTATTGATGTTAACTATTCCACCATTTCCTCTTACTTCATCCATCATATTTAAAGCTAAAACAATTGGAATATTTAGTTCCATTAACTGTAATGTTAAATATAAGTTTCTCTCAATATTTGATGCATCAACAATATTAATAATACCAGTAGGAGTATTCTCTAAGATGTATTTTCTTGATACTAATTCTTCACTACTGTAAGGTGATAAAGAGTAAATTCCCGGTAAATCTAATAAATTAGTCTCAGGATAGCCTTTAATCTTACCACTCTTCTTATCAACTGTAACTCCTGGGAAGTTACCAACATGTTGATTGGAACCAGTTAGTTGATTAAATAATGTTGTTTTACCACAGTTTTGGTTACCTGCAAGGGCAAATGTAAGAATTGTTCCTTTAGGTAGGGGATTCTCATCTTCTTTAACGTGATATTTACCACCTTCACCATAACCTGGATGGGGATCGTCATCTTCAATCGAATTAGAATTATCCACATTAATAACATCATCAATCAATTCGATTTCGATATTACTAGCATCATCTAATCTTAATGATAACTCATATCCATGAATCATTAATTCCATTGGGTCACCCATTGGAGCATATTTCATCAAAGTAACTTCAGCTCCAGGGATAACACCCATGTCTAAAAAGTGTTGACGAAGTGATCCTTCTCCACCAACCTTAACGATTCTACAACTTTTTCCTACTTTTAATTCTTTAAGTGTCATAATAATCACCAAATTTCCATAACTATTATACTATTTCTTTTCTTATTTTTAAAGTGATTTAATTCGTAGCCTCAAATTCATCCTAAATTACTCTATTCAATTTGACAATTAACGTTATTTAATGTATAATATCGCTTGTTAAATAAATTATAATTATTGAAGGTATTAAATATGAAAAGATTTTTAATTATTTTTGTCTTACTTTTTACAGCATTATGTTTTACAGGTTGTAGCTGCAACAACAAAAAGAAAGTTGCTGAAACATATGACTGCACATACTGGTTAGTTTCAAGAGGAACAACTGGACTAAACATCCTAAAGAATGATGATGGAACTGATGTATATTCATATTACCAATTATTATTCTACAATGACCAAACATTCCAACTTGTTTTCTTATTAAACGGAGCTGAAAAAGCTGAAGTTTATGCAGGTACATTTACTGAACAAGTTAATGATGGTGTCAAGACAAGATATCTTAAGTATTATAATAAACCAGATGAATTACAAAACTTATATGGAGATACTCCATATGTAGTTAATGGTAACACATTAGAAAGACACCAACATCAAGTTTCTGGTGCAAGTGATAGCTACACAGATACTGTTATTTCTCAAACATTTGTAAAAAGTTCTAAATAATAAATTATCCCTAAGTTAAAACTTAGGGATTTTTTTTAGTTATTCTCTTCTTGGCTTGTTAATTTATCATCTAATTTATGGAAGATATTTGATACTCTCTTATAAACAAGTAAAGTTATAATCGATACGACAATCGAAATCATTAAATTAAATGGAATAACACAGCTTAGAATATAAATATTCATGTAGTTTTCAGTAGTCACTTCGCCAAAGTAATGAGCCCATGGAACTGCATTAATTATATCAACAAACATTTCATCAGTCATATGATATACCCTCATATAGAATGGTACAGTTATGAACTTATTTGTTACAACACCCATAAGTACCCAAGCGATGGTACTTACGAAAAGTGAAAGTAGTCCACCTTTTTTAGTCTTTAGAGTTCTATAAACTAAAGCACTTGTGAATACTACTACGCCACCAATCATTAAGTCAGCAAATTCACCAACATATTGTGATTGTGAAAACGGCATTACAATAAGTGTTCTAATTAAAACAATCAACACACCATAAAGTGGTCCCATTACAAACCCACCAATTAGTGCTGGAAGATTCGAAAATTGAATCTTTAGAAATGATGGGAATGGTGGGATTGGGAATTTAAGGAAATATAGCACAATTGACAGTGCTGAAAATATACCAATTTTTGTAATTATTAATATTAATCTTTTTTTCATAATCTAACTAATTGAAGAAGTCATCTAGTGCTTCTTTTTTCATATTTGAAATCTTTGAAGCAACTTGATAACACTTATAATGTGGCCATTTAATGCGCACCGTAACACTATCTTTTCCTTTACTGTAGACATATTCTAAGTATACTACTTCATTTGACAATGGTGCAGCAACTTGTGTTACAGTCATATCAGTAACAGTATTCTTATTGCTTCCTGTGATAATAGAGTATTCAAGTAGTGAACCGCCTCTATCAGTGAAATCAACTGTATATACCATGTATGTATTATCAGCGATAGCATCACATCCATTAAATACAGGAGGATCTTTTGGAGTTTCAATAACACCTTTAGATTCTGTTCTATAGTCACTTCCAGTATTATCTTCGAAACATAAGTTCCAATTGTATTCTTTGTTCTTTCTTAGGCCAGTTACTTCAACGTAGCCATCAACTACTTCATAATCTTTATCATTTATTTTAATATAAACTCTTTTTATTTCACGATGATAGTCATTTACTAAGTCAACTTTAAACTTAGCAGTTGTTTGATCTATATCGACTAATTCAACACTATATTCAGGAGTTCTTCTTTCAACAACTAACAAAGCACTTAAAACTGCTCTAGTTGAGTTACCTGTATATCCTTTTGGATGGTCAATAACAACGATCTTACCATTTTCATCACGACCAACAGCCGCAACGCTACTTCCACCATCCATTTGATATGCTTCAACACATCCATAGTGTTTTAATACAGCATTTGTTTCATCATGTTTTGTTCCAACAGCATTATCATTACCCATATCAACTGTAATTAATACGATTTGTCCACTTGAAGTTCTACCAAACAAGCTTCTTGAGTATGATTGAGTGTTATATGATGCTGTTGATGGTTGGTCTTCGTCGTTCATTCTTTGAACTGTATGATATCCAATTACAGATTCAACTTCACTAAATACTCCTTCAAGTTCAATTTGAACTCTTACCTTTTTACCAACTGCTAAAGCATTTAAAACTTCAGTATTCTTTGTATC
>LVBR01000036.1 GCA_001604495.1 Acholeplasmatales bacterium Tener_01
GCAACGCCTAGTTTTCCACGTCCTTCACGTTTGAATTCTTCCCAACCTTTTAAAGGATGGAAAACGATAAATAGTGGGAAAGAAATGAATTCAGCTTTAAACCACTTTAAGAACTTTAAAACTTTCTTCATTGCCTTCTTAAATTTTGATTCTTCTTTTTCGTTTTGAACTTCAGTAGTTACTACAGGTTCAGTTGTCATATTATTTACTTTCTCAGCCATCGATATCACCTGCGTCCTTTACTGCTTTCTTGTAACGAATATTCTTATAAATGTTATGACCAATCTTAGCTAATACTGCCACAACTATTACTGTCATTACCCATGGGAAGTAAGTCTTGATGATATCGTCACGATAATTCTTATATGCTTTTGAGTAATAAGAAACACTAAATCCAGTCTTGAAATAACTCATAGCATCTACGTAACGTTCAGCTTCAAGGTAAGTCTTACCAACACCAACGTATGCAAGCTCATAGTTAGGGTTTTGGTTGATAACATTTTGCCATTCTTCACTGGCTTCTTCACTTCTTCCGATTGCGTGAAGTTTAACAGCTTTGTTAATTAAAGCTCCTACTTCAGTTGGGATGAAACGAATAACAGCACGATTGTTCTTTTCAAGTACTAGTAAGTTATCGCCTTGATAACTAACCG
The DNA here is from genome assembly GCA_001604495.1 of Acholeplasmatales bacterium Tener_01. Lineage (GTDB taxonomy): Bacteria > Bacillota_I > Bacilli_A > ML615J-28 > CAG-698 > Tener-01. The sequence continues at coordinate 654 of LVBR01000036.1, forward strand.
CAACTGGATTAACTAAGTCTGTTACTTCAGCTCCACTACCAGCAGAGATGTAAAGAAGATTACCTTCTTTGTCATATGTGAATAGTCTACCAGCTTTAGCATCAACTACAGTATACATACCATAGTCATTAACAGTAATACCAGTGAATTGGCTTCCACCACGGTTATTACCAACTAAAATTGTAACTAAGTCACCTTTTGGAACAGAGTAGCCGTTACGAACTAATACGTCTTTACCAGCTTGATTGATTCTCTTAATCATTGATTTGTCATCTGTTGCACCTGTTGCAGAGTTTGTTGAAGGACGAGAAACAGTGTAGATGAATCCTTGTGAATCCATTGCAAAGTTCTTAAACTCAGTTTGTAGGATTGATGTCATTTGTTTTCTTTGTTCTTCTGTTGCAATATTACGCCACAGTGCATCCCAAAATGACATTGTTGTATAGTTAACACCAACGAATCTCATGAATTCGCCCTTATTGTTAAGTAGAACAATTCCTTCATAGATACCATCACTAATAACATAGATTCTACCAGCAGTATCTGTTAATACTTTTGTTGGGGAGAATGTCTTGCCACTAAATACGGTATCAGTAGGTCCACTAACAACTTGAACAACTTTATAAGTTTCGCTGTCAACGATTAAAATTTGGCTATTTCCTGTATCGCAAATGAAAATCAAATCTTCAAATTTACCTTCGATTATGATGTTGTTTTCATCACGAGCAGCTCGTTTTGCACGATATACTCCACTAACTTTTAGTAACTTAATGAACATCTTTTGATCATTAGTTCTTTCTTCGTATGGAGTTTCTTTGATAGCTTTGATCTTTTCGTAAGAGTAAACACTTGTAAGAGCACTTGATGCAGCTGAACCAGATCCATCTACTCTTGTTTTCATCTTACTTAATTCTAGGTTACTGAATTTATCAGGAACAACCTCAAATTGATTTACTTTTTCGATAAAGTTCAAATCACTATCAAATTTAAACAATGTGTTATAACAAATATTTGTTTCTTTATCTAAGCTTGTTGAACTAGATACGATGTAGATACTTTCTTCACCAGTATCAGGATCAGTATAGATGAACAAATCTTCTGGAGAGTTGAATTCTTTTTCATTGATTTGTCCACCCCAAGCAGTAGATAGAACATTATAAACACCATCGATTGTAGCAGAATATCCTGGAGGTGATGATATGATTTGACCATCATGTGAATAAATATATCCTGCTTTAAGATTAACACCGGTAACAAGTAATACAAGTACTACTAAAAATATTGTAATTCTTCTAATATGCTTCATATAGTCTCCTTATTACTTCATACCAGAATGTTGCATTGTTTCCATAACGTTACTTTGTGAGAAGATGAAAACAGCAATCGGTACAATAATCATAATTAAGGCTACGGCGTTAAGCGTACCAGTTCTTGCAACACCGGCAGATGCAATCTGGTTGATAGCATAACTTAGCATTTTAAAGTCTTCACGGTAAATTGTAGTTGTTCCACCTGTGTTCCATAAGCTTTGGAAGTTTAAGATAATCAATGTAATCCAAGCTGGTTTAACAAGTGGCATAACGATTTGTAAGTAAATTCTGAATTCGCTAGCACCATCTAGTTTAGCAGATTCGATATAGTCCATACTGATACCATTCATAAACTGTCTCATTAAGAATAGTCCCATTGATCCTCCTACAACCGGCAAGATGATTGACCAGTGAGTATCAATTAATCCAAGTGAGTTTAAGATGATATAGTTTGGTGTTGCTGTAACGCTTGATGGGAACATCAAAGAGTAAACAATCAAATTGAAGATAAATGCTCCACCAGGAACACGGTACTTAGATAGAACGTATGCACACATTGAAGCGATGATTACGTGTCCAAATGTACCAAGGATTGTTACGTATACAGTATTAAACAAATATCTAGAGAATGGAACAAGTGAAGTTCCCAAAACAACGGCCAAATCGGCGAAGTTATTTAAAGTTGGATTTCTAACAAAGATGTTAGGAGGGAACTTAAATATTTCATCTAATGGCTTGAAAGCATTATTAACAATCATAATAAGCGGTAAAATTGACAAAATACCACAGAATGCTAAGAATACAAACAAAGCAATATCTCCAGCTAAACTACGATTGATACGTTTCTTTTTCTTAGAACGGCTTCTAATCTTTAAATCACTGATTTCAGCGAAAGGACGACTGTCAATATGACGAGCCTTCTTTAGGTTCTGCTTTTCTTTTTTACTTAACTCAAGATTTTGGGTAGTTTCTTCGTTAAGTTGTTCTGCTTTTGTTTTAGCCATTATGAACCTACCTTTCTAATCAATTTTCTGATTAAGCTATTTAAACCAATTGATGCAATAAATAATAGTGTTGCGATAGCTGATGCGTATCCTAATTCAAATCTGTTAGAAGTGTAGTCACTCAAGTGGTTAACAATTGTATGACCAGCATATTGAACTGATGGGAAGCCACAAAGGGCAGTCGTTACAGCTCCAACTCCTAATGTATTTGAAATCTGAATTACGGCACTAAATAACAATTGGTCTTTAATTGATGGAAGTGTAATAAACCAAAGTTCTTGCCAACGGTTCTTAATACCATCGATAGCTCCTGCCTCATATAGTTCTTTATTAACACTCTTCAAACCAGCAATCAATGTTAAGAAGTTAACACCCATGCTCATCCAAAGTTGTACAACAATTACTATTGGCAAGATATATTTAGCATTTCTTAACCAAGTGATTGGTTCATGGATGATTTGTAACTTCATTAAAATTGAGTTTGCCCATCCATAGTAGTCACTTGAGAAAATAAGTGCCCAAATTGAAATCGCACCAGTTAATGCGGGCGCGTAGAATACGAATGTAACTACAGCTCTAAGGTGTCTTGGTAATTCGTTGATTAACCAAGCAAATATGAAGGAAATCATATATCCACCAGGACCAACAATAACGGCGATAATCAATGTGTTTTTAATTGCAGTAATGAATATTGGGTCCTCTAAGAATAGGTTTAGATAGTTTTCCCAACCCATCCATCTTGGAAATTCTAACATATTGAAGTCTGTAAAGCTTAAGATGAAACTCATCAAAACCGGTAAGACTGTAAATGTAAAGAATAACAAAACATAAGGGAACATCATTAGATATAGATAACGGTCTAAATAAATCTTTCTACGAAGACTCTTTTTACGACTCCATAAATCTACTCTACGACTGAAATCTTGAAATTTTTGCTTTAGAGTTTTCTTTTCTTGTTTCAACTCTTTGTTTTCAAGAGCTTCTTCCATTAGTTTCTCCTTTCTGGATCGGCAACCTTCAAACCGAACTCTTTACGTTTACGAGTAATTTCACCATTGATTAAAGTGATATATTCAGTAAATGTTTCACGAGGGTTAGCATCGTTATTGATAACCTCACGGATAGAGTTTTCTAGGTTACGACCTACATAATATCCACCTGGAACTTCAGGAACACCAAATGTAATTTCCCATTGAGAAAGTAGTACTTCACGTTCAGTCTTACTCCAAGATAGAAGCTTAAATGCTTCAATATTGGCAGTGTTATGACGAGCAGCAGCACCCATAATAGATTCTAGTTCGCTTGCATAACTGTATTGAACGTCAGTTGATGTCCACCACTTCAAGAATTCCCAACTTGAATCGTAGTCAGTAGATTGTTGCATAATGATTGCATCTGTTCCACTGGCAACGCCACGGTTATCTAAGTAAGTAGTTGTTGTTCCATCTTCATTTTCGATTGTACGATATGTACCAGGAAGTGGTGCGAATGACCATTTACCAGTAATATCTGGTGCGAATACTGTTAAAGTATTGAATAATGTGTATGATGCAATACCGATTGGCATTTCACCTGTACGGAAACGGTTAGTGAAGTTAGCACTCAAAGCAAATGAATAATCTGTGAAGTAACTACACCAATCTTCGAATGCTTGTAGACCGATTTCAGTATCAAACATTGAAGCTGTTGCATCATCTGTATAGAATTGACCACCTCTTTGATATAAGAAGATCGCATACATTGTTGAACCAGCACCTTCAAGTGGCATGTAGAAGTCTAAGTTAGAAACTTGAAGTTCAGTAACTAATGACTTAACATCTTCCCAAGTCTTTGGTACTTCCCAGTTGTTCTCTTCAAAGATATCAGTACGATAGAATAGAATGTAGAAGCCACCAGTATTAGGCATACCATAGTATCCACCACCACTATTAGTTTCTAGATATAGTGGAACCCATGAACTGTATTGGAATCTAGCATATTCTGGATAGTCAAATTTTGTATAAATTGTGTAATTCTCTGGGTGGCGGCTACAATTACCAGCTGCTTCATTTTCAGGTGTACAAATACCACTTACTTCATGGAAGTCAGGTTGGTTCGCAACATTGTATACAGCACCACGCAAAGCGTAGTTAACAGCTAAACCGGCACTAACATTTATCGCAACATCTGGACCAATTCCGGCCAAAGTTGCAGGAAGTAATACTCCGGGAGCTAAAACCTTAAGTACAACATTGATTCCAGTATCAGGAATAAATGTTGAGTCAATCAAATTCTTAATAGCATTTGCTTGTTCACGACCAGTTGATTCACTTGTCAAATACCAAACTTCGATTTCTTTTTCAAATCCTTCTTTTGTTGTTACACCAATTGATTGGTAATCAAAGAAGAATGATCCAAAGAAACCACGAATGCTGAACCAGAAATTCTTAAACCAGTTAGCATTGGCTTTTGGTAATTCAACGTTGTCACTATGAACCCATAAGCTTTCAATTGTTAGAGTTTGATCTCTAATATCCAAAATCCAAGTTCCTAGTGCTGAAAGATTTGTCTTGAAGTTTGCAAGTTCCTTAGTAACATTCCAAGGTTTAGATGCAAATCCACCAACATCTTTTCCATCAACAATACCACCAATTTCTAAAACCAACTTATCCAAAGAGTTATTTAAACTACTCTTTTCACCAGTTAGTTCAGTAAGACGTTTACTTACATTGTTTAATGTATTAGCGCTATCGCTAAATACTTTAACCATGTTACGACCCTTTTCATCATTTGCGATACTTGGGTTGTCACCATATAGGTTATATTCTTGATATTGGTCTGGGTTAGCAGTTGTACGAGCGATAATCTTTAAATACAAAGTATTCAAATCATCAACAACTGATTGAACATCGCTTATTAATTCACCATAATCACCGATTGTTGCTTGAAGTGATACAGTGTTTTTACCTTCGTGTAAGTAGAAGTAATAATATTCGCCTTCTTCACTACCAATAGTAACTACTTGATATTTACTTGAGTAGTAGAAACGAGCATTGTTAGCTTCTTTAAATGGAACTTCACCATTGATTAATACTTTTCTTCCAGTAAACAAACCACGTGATAAGTTTTGTTTAGCTCTGAATGATATTTGATAAAGTCCATCTTCAGGAACATCCATCTCCCAAGTGATCCAATCACCAACTGTAGACCATCTTGTTCCACCGATTGTGTTGTACTTAGTCTTAACAGGATCTGCAGGAGTGTTGATAGCACTAGTTCTATCAGCAACAGGATAAAGTGTTGGAGAACTTCTTTCGATTGAATCTTGAGCTTCAATCTTTTGTGAGAAGTCTTGAACTTTCTTTGCAGAACTATATGACTTAGTATAGTCTTCGTATGATGGAGTTTCTTTTATAGTCTTAAGTTCAATTGAGAAGATAACTAAATTCTCACGAAGAGATGTAAATGAAATTGTATTAACACCTTCGTGGAAATAGATTAGATAAGGATTTGAGTTATATCCAGTTGAATCTTGAAGATATGTTTCTCTTTCTTTGAAAATTTCAACTTGAGCAGGCTTCAAATCATTTCCATTGATATCTTGTTTAACTTCTTCTTTATCATGCCATAAACGGTAGAATGTCAAAGTACTGAAATCATCAAATGGAACTTCACCATTGATTGCGATTTGTCTTTCAGCATTACTTCCGCCACCTTTTGGCATATAGTAGTCAACATACAAACAATACATTCCGGCTTCAGCCACATTAACTTCCCATGTAACTGTACCTTCACTGCTTGTATAGTAACCAGTTTTACCACTATATTGATAATTCTTATTAAAATCAACGCTGTCAGCTGATGCTTCACCATTTAGAATATCAACATAAATTGGAGTTGAAGGATCAGGGAAATTCAAATATTTCCAATAATCCTTAAGTTCAAATTCATCCAAACGGTTTTCATTGACACCGGCTTGAATTTTTAAATAGTCTTGGTAACTGCCATCAGGTATTTCTTCAGCAAGTTGTTTTGAAGATGAAGTTATACGTCCACTCGCATAACTTTTTACAATACCATTAACTAGTAGTGCAACCAAGCCTAAAAGTATTACAACTAAGACTATTCTTCCGATAATCTTAGGATTATACTTTAACTTCTTTTTCATAATGTTCCACCTCTCAAGTTTTCACGTGTTATCTTAACGAATTCAATAAATTCTAAAATTCTCTTTTTACTTAATTCGAAATCACTTCGTTTGTTTCTTGCCATCCAAAGTGCTTCTCTTTCATTTACTAAATCAAGATTTAATACTTCATCTAAAAGTTTCAACTTTTCATCAAGTTTTAGTTCACTATTATAAGCCATCATTAGTTTGTAAATTGCCATAACTAAATTGATA
>LVBR01000037.1 GCA_001604495.1 Acholeplasmatales bacterium Tener_01
GCATTAGCTGATCAACCAGCAAATGCCATGCTTAACCAATTTGAACAAATTCAAAATGATGCATCAGTGACATTTAATGAAGGTATGTCAAAATCAAGATTAACAATCTTGGTTTTGCTAGGAATTGTTGTGATTATTGTATCAACTGCTGCATTGCTACTTTCTAAGCGTATTGTTAAACCTCTTAATGCAATTACTGATAGAGTTCGTTCACTTGGTGGTGATGATTTACAATTCACTATGGAAGATACTTATCGTACTCACGATGAGATTGAAGTTTTAGCTGAATCATTTGCAATGCTTTCTAGTAAAACACTAGAATATATTAACGAAGTTGCTAGAGTATCTGCTGAAAAAGAGCGAATTGGAGCTGAACTTTCACTTGCAACTCGTATTCAAGCAGATATGCTACCAAGTATCTACCCTGCATTCCCTGAACGTCCTGAGTTTGATATCTATGCGTCAATGACTCCAGCAAAAGAAGTTGGTGGAGACTTCTATGACTTCTTCTTAATTGATGAAGATCACTTATGTGTATTTATCGCTGACGTTAGTGGTAAAGGAGTTCCTGCTGCCTTATTTATGATGGCATCAATGATCATCTTAGCTAATAACGCCCAAATGGGTAAAACTCCTGCTGAAATCTTACATGACACTAATATGGCAATTTGTGCAAACAACCGTGAAGAGATGTTTGTTACTGTATGGCTTGGTATTTTAGAAATCTCAACAGGTATCCTAACCGCAGCAAACGCTGGTCATGAATACCCTGTAATTAAACTACCTAACAACAAGTTTGAATTATTACTAGATAAACATGGATTTGTTATTGGTGGAATAAATGGAGCAAGATATAAAGAATATGAAGTTCAACTTGAACCAGGAACTAAACTATTTGTTTATACTGATGGTGTAGCTGAGGCTACAAGTAAAGAAAAAGGCCTATTTGGAACTGATAGAATGTTGGATGCTCTAAATAGTGCTGATGTTGATGCAACACCTAAAGATATCTTAGATACAGTTCATAAAGCAGTCGATGATTTCGTTTGTGATGATGAACAGTTTGATGATTTAACTATGGTATGTGTTGAATATAAAGGAAATAAATAAAACTAAAGCAAGGTTTATCCTTGCTTTATTTGTTTTATAAAAAGCAAAATTATTACATGATAACTCCATATATGGTATAATCTCACTAGTGGTGCGTTTTATGAATAAAATATTAGTTTTAGGACCAAGTGGAGCAGGTAAATCATACCTTGCGAGGCTACTATCAAATAAACTTAATCTACCACTATATCACCTAGATAGCATTTGGTGGAATAGTGATAAAACACATATTACTAGATACGAGTTTGATGAAAAACTAAGCTTATTATTAAGGCAAGATAGGTGGATTATTGATGGTGATTACTCAAGAACATATGAGGTAAGAATCAAAGCATGTGATACAATCATCTTTTTAGATTATCCACTTGAAGTGTGTCTTGATGGAATCGCATCACGCACAGGAACAATTAGGCCTGACCTTCCTTGGGTTGAAAAGGAAGTTGATCCGGAGTTTAAGAATTGGGTTATTGAATGGTTTAATGATACACTTCCAGTTTTAAAAGAACTTCTTAACAAATACAAAGATGAAAAAAACATCATTATTT
>LVBR01000038.1 GCA_001604495.1 Acholeplasmatales bacterium Tener_01
TAAAACAAAAATAGAATTATTAGATTATATAAAATAGGGAGCTCAAAATGATACTATATCATTTTAAGCTCCTTTATTTTTCATAATTCATTTAATACTCCATTTACCAAAAGATTTTTTATTGCCTTAGATGGGAAAAACATTGAAATATTTAAAAGTTGCTCCTTCGTTGTTCCCATTTTATTAGCATAATCTTTTATTTTTTTCTTCGAATAATCACTTATTTTTTCTCCTAAATCACACTCATTAAATAACTCCATAATTGTATATGCCCCTACATTTTCTTTATTGATTTGACATTTGGATTGCTTAAGAATGTATTTTCTATTTTTTATCAATATTTCTCTACGCCTTGTTGATTCATTATTTGTTACAACTTCAATAACGCCAGCCATCTGTGTTGTTATTGAAAAAGTATTTAATAGTTTTATACCACCATAAATTCCATATACATTTTCATCATCTCTTAGATATTTCTTTTCAATAACCATGTCTGCGTTTATTGTTGATGGGCCGGTAATGGTTTCTGTTGGCATAAAATATACACCATCTGAATATTTTATTAATTCACCTTTTTCTATTGAGTTAGTAATTAATCTAAAGATTTGTGCTCTTGAATATTCTGGAAATAGTTTTAATATTTCCTTAGTGAATATAGGAGTATTTGGATCATATGCCATTCTTATTTTTTCTATGAACATGTTAATCACCTCTATGAATAGTATACTATATTTAACTTTATTTGTCAAATATAGTCTCATTTTTTCAAAAAGTAAAAAAAGACAATACAAATTAATGTATTGTCTTTTTATAATACTATTACTTAGTATAGTCCATTGCAAGATATCTTTGATACATCTTGTATCTTCTTTGAGCTTCAGTCTTATTCAATTCTAATAATCTTTCAGCTTCTGCTGGATTAGCTTTAACTAATTGAGCATATCTGTTTTCAGTCATTAAGTGATCTAGATATTTATCCCAGTCAGGTTCTTTAGAATCAAGTTGGAATGGATTCTTTCCTTCAGCTGCTAGACGTGGGTCAAATCTGAACAATGTCCAGTAACCACATTCAACTGCTAACTTAGCTTGTTCTTGAGCTTTGTCCATACCAATCTTTAATCCGTGGTTGATACATGGAGCATATGCGATGATGATTGATGGTCCATCATAGCTTTCAGCTTCTTTGATAGCCTTAAGCATTTGAGCTTGACTTGCTCCGTGAGCAATTTCAGCAACATATACATGACCATAACTCATTGCGATTGCAGCTAAGTCTTTCTTCTTGCCTTGTTTTCCACTTGCAGCAAACTTAGCGATTGCAGCTGTTGGGCTTGACTTAGAAGCTTGTCCACCAGTATTAGAATATACTTCTGTGTCGATTACTAAGATATTAACGTCTTCTTGGTTAGCGATAACATGGTCAAGTCCACCATAGCCGATATCGTATGCCCATCCGTCACCACCGAAGATCCATTGACTTCTCTTAACGATGTAGTCTTTAAGTTCACTTACCTTAACTAATGTAGGATCAGTTGGGTTAGCAAGATACTTTTCAACTTCCTTAGCAACTTTCTTAGTTACTTCACCGCTTGTACGATTTTCAAGCCACAATGTAAATAACTCTTTGATTTCTGCTTTTGCATCTTCTTTAGCGTTATATTCTTCCATTAATGTACCAAGACGATGTCTTAAAGTCTCAGTTGCCATTCTCATACCATAACCAAACTCAGCATTGTCTTCGAATAATGAGTTAGCCCAAGCAGGTCCATGACCTTCTTTGTTTGTTGTGAAAGGTGTAGATGGATATGATCCACTGTAGATTGATGAACATCCAGTAGCATTAGCTACAAGCATTCTATCACCAAATAATTGAGTGATTAACTTAATGTATGGAGTTTCACCGCATCCAGGACATGCACCATTGAATTCAAACAATGGTTGAGCAAATTGAGAATTCTTAGCATTTGCAGTAATGTCAACTAAATCAGTCTTGTATGTAACATTTTCAAAGAAGTATTCACTAATCTTATCTTCTTTTTCAGCTAATACTTCATCGATTGGTTTCATAGAAAGAGCTTTTTCACCCTTCTTACCAGGGCATTGGTTAACGCAGACACCGCATCCTGTACAGTCAGCAGCACTGATTTGCATTGTATATTTAAGTCCTTCAAGACCTTTTCCAATTGGTGTTAAGTATTTAGCATCTTTTGGAGCTTTAGCAACTTCATCAGCAGTTACTAGGAATGGTCTAATTACAGCATGAGGACAAGCAAAGCTACATTGATTACATTGAATACAGTTATCTGGATTCCATGTTGGAACGAATGAAGCTACATAACGTTTTTCATATGCTGCAGCACCATTTGTCATAGTACCATCTTCATAACCTAAGAAGGCACTTACAGGAAGATCATAACCTTTAATAGCATTGATTGGGTCAGCAATTCTACTTACGAATTCAGGTTTATTAGCATCAGCTACCTTCTTTTCATCTTTTAAGTTAGCCCATTCAGGTTTAACTTTGATTTCTCTTAAGCCTTCAGCACCACGATCGATTGCTTTGTAGTTCATTTCTACAACAGCATCACCCTTCTTAGCGTATGCTTTATATGCATATTTCTTCATTAAATCTTGAGCTTCTTTATAAGGCATAATTTGCTCATTAAGTTTGAAGAATGCAGATTGTAAAATAGTATTAGTTCTGTTCTTTAGTCCGATTTCACGAGCAAGTGTGATTGCATCGATTGCGTAGAACTTAGCATGTTTTTCTGCTAATGCTCTCTTGAATGAGTTAGGCATAAATGCTTCAAGTTCACTATCGTTCTTAACTGTATTTAGTAAGAATGTTCCACCATCTTTAAGTGATGATAACATATCATACTTTTCAACATATGTATCAAGTGAGCAGCTAATGAAGTCAGCGATTGTTACTAAATATGGAGATCTGATTGGAGTCTTACCAAAACGTAAATGGCTACGAGTAACTCCACCACTCTTCTTTGAGTCATATGCGAAATATGCTTGAGCATAATAATCAGTATTGTCACCGATTAATTTGATAGTTGACTTGTTAGCACCAACTGTTCCGTCACTTCCTAGACCAAAGAATATTAATTGGCTAGTTCCTTCAGCTGCAGTATCAATTTCATGAGTAACAGGTAGAGAACGATAAGTTACATCATCATTGATACCAATTGTGAAATGATCTTTAGCTTCTCCAGCTAAGTTATCATATACTGCAAGGATTTGACCAGGAGTTGTATCTTTACTACTTAAACCGTAAACACCACCGATGATTAGTGGTTCAACGCTTGCACCATAGAATGCAGCTTTAATATCTAAGTATAGAGGTTCACCAAGTGCACCTTGTTCTTTAGTTCTGTCAAGTACTGCAATACGTTTAACAGTCTTAGGTAATACTTTTAATAGATACTTAGTTGAGAATGGTCTGTAAAGATGAACATTGATTAAACCAACTTTACGTCCTTCTTTTAATAAGTAATCAACAACTTCCTTAGTTGTTTCACAAACACTACCCATTGCTACGATTACATCTGTTGCATCACTTGCACCATAGTAAGTAAATGGAGCATAATCACGACCAGTTTCTTTACTGATTTCAGCCATATAGTTAGCTACGATATCAGGAACTGCATCATAGTATTTGTTTTGTGCTTCTCTTGCTTGGAAGTATACGTCATCATTTTGAGCTGAGCCTCTAGTTACAGGATGATTAGGGCTTAAAGCTCTTTCTCTAAATTTCTTAACAGCTTCTTTGTCAAGTAATCTATCATATACCTCATAAGGCATAACTTCTACTTTTTGAATTTCATGTGATGTTCTGAATCCATCAAAGAAATGCATGAATGGAACGCTTGACTTAATAGCACTTAGGTGAGCAACACCGCTCAAATCCATAACTTCTTGAACGCTACTTGTGGCAAGCATTGCAAAACCAGTTTGACGGCAAGCCATAACGTCTTGATGGTCACCGAAAATTGATAGTGCTTGAACAGCTAAACTACGAGCTGATACATGAATAACGCCTGGTAATAATTCACCAGCAATCTTGTACATATTTGGAATCTTAAGAAGTAATCCTTGAGATGCTGTGAAAGTAGTTGTTAGTGCACCAGATTGTAATGAACCATGTACTGTACCAGCAGCACCACCTTCAGATTGCATTTCAACAACCTTTACAGGAGCTCCAAATAAATTCTTTTGTCCTTTTGCAGCCCATTCATCTACGTATTCAGCCATAGGTGAAGAAGGAGTAATAGGATAAATACCAGCTACTTCAGTAAATGCATATGCACCCCATGCAGCTGCTTGATTTCCATCCATAGATTGGAATACTTTTTTTGCCATTTTTTAATTCCTCCATAATTATTTGAAAACTTATTTCAATTTCCTTGCTTATTATAGCATATTTTTGATTTTATCTCAATACCATTTTTTATACATTTGTCACCTTGTTTCTTTCACAAAACTCCGTTTAATGATATAATAGATTTGAGGATAAGATTATGCGAAAAGTAATTGTTGGAATAAACTCTAAATACATCCATCCAGCAACTGGAGTTCATCAAATCAAAGCCAACTACTTGGGCGAATTAGATTTGATTGAAATCAATATCAAAGACGATATGGCCAATCTTATCACCAAACTATCTAGTTACGATTTAATTGCTTTTAGTGCTTATATTTGGAACATCGAATATATCAAAAAAATCCTTAAAACTAGTCTAATTGATAAAACTGTAATTATCGGTGGGCCTGAAGCAAGCTATTCATCTAGTAAATTATTCAAATATCCTCAAGTTAAATACATCATTAAAGGTGAAGGTGAAGAAGCCTTCCCAGAACTTATGGCTTATTTAGATGGAAAACTCGAATTATCAAAAGTCAGTAATCTTTATTATCGAACTGATAATAATATCAATTTCACTTATTTTAAACTTCCTAATTTAAATAAAGTTATTCACGATTACTCTATAAACCCTGACTTAAATAACAAAATTTGTTATGTTGAAAGTAGTAGGGGATGCTATTTTAGTTGTACATATTGCCTAGCATCAACCGAAAAGCCGGTAAGAGAATTCCCAATAGAGGAAGTTAAAAAGAATCTAAAATATCTTTTAGATAACAAAGCTAAAATAATCAAGTTTTTAGACCGTTCTTTTAACATCAATCAAGAAAGAACCCTAGAGATTTTACGATTCATCAAAGAAAACGATAACGGCCTATCAACATTCCAATTTGAAATTGTTGGAGACAAAATAAACAATGAAATAATTGAATTACTAAAAACAATGCGCAAAAAATCTATTCGCTTTGAAATTGGTATTCAATCAACTAACCCTAAAACTATTAAAGCAATAAAGAGAATCCAAGACTTTA
>LVBR01000039.1 GCA_001604495.1 Acholeplasmatales bacterium Tener_01
CTACGATGGAATCTTATTTAGTGGTGGTAAAACAGTAGTAATTTCAACAGGAAATGCTGACTCTCCAATTGATTCAGAACGTGGTTATAAGTACACTGGAGGCTATGTTTTAGCAATCGGTAAAAGCGGTGGCATGTCAAATGAATCAACAAAAGTATCTAATTTAAGTAGTATTGGAAAGAGTCAAACGATGTCACTTACACAAAATACTTACCTAACAGTCAGTGATTATGTTGTATTAAAAGTTCCTGTTTCACAAAACTCATTAGTGGTTTTCTTAGGTGATAAGAATGCTACATTTAATACCCCATCAACAACTGGCAGCGAATTAAATGGCAATGGAGTTGCTTGGTTAAAAGATTAAAAATATAGGAAAATTTCATTAAATAAGGGCGTATGAATACGCTCTTATTTTTATTGACTACTGGGTTTAATTTTGGTATAATATCAAGAGTTAGGAGGAGAAAACTATGATTGTACCAATTTTACTTTTCATTTTAGGATTCGTTTTACTTATCAAAGGTGGCGATTGGTTTGTTGATGGCGCAGTTAATATTGCCCATAGATTCCATTTACCTGAATTATTGATTGGTGCTACTGTCGTGTCCATTGGGACTACTCTTCCTGAAGTAATGGTTTCATCAACTGCTGCATTCCAAGGACAAGCAGAAACCGCTTATGGAAATGCTATTGGTTCTGTTATTTGTAATACAGCATTAATAAGTGCTTTAACACTTGCTATTAGACCAACAACTGCAAAGCGTAAGACTTTACTACTTCCTGTTGGATCATTCTTTGTAGCTGCAATCTTTTATTGCTTAATTGCTTACTTAATGGGTGAATTCAACCGTTGGACTGGAATTGTACTTTTAGTAATGTTTGCTGTCTATATGTTTATTTCAATTAAAACAACAATCAAGAATAAAGATGAAGATGAAGTAGAAGAAGTGGAAGCTACAGAAGAGGAACCAGAAAAGAAGAAAAAAGAAACAAAGCTTTGGCTCGATATCGTATTATTAGTAATTGGAGCCGCATTAATTGCTGTTGGAGCTAAGCTATTAGTTGATAATGGAACAAAGATTGCTGAATGGCTTGGTGTTCCTGAATCTGTAATTGCTTTAACATTTATTGCTCTTGGAACATCACTTCCTGAACTTGTTACCGCAATCACGTCTTTAGCTAAAGGTCACAGCAGCTTATCACTTGGTAATGTAATTGGAGCCAACTTATTCAATATCGTTTTGGTTTGTGGAATGGCGATCACTATTAGACCATTCTCAATTCCTGTTGAAAAAACATTTTTTGATACAGGAATTAGTTCATCATTTGTTGTAGATATTCCTGTAATGTTACTTTCAATGTTGATTTTGGCATTACCACCAATCATAAAAGGAAAGATGTATCGTTGGCAAGGAATAGTACTTCTTGTGATTTATGTTGCATATTGCATTTTCCAATTTGCACTATAGAGTAGATACATTTATCTACTCTTTTTTATTGTTTGATAAGATAAAATGTGTTATAATTTAAAAGGTTTCATTTTTAAAAGAGGGGTATAAGAAGAATAAAACACTTTTTGTTTTAAACTTTTTGATAAAATGCCTTTTACTAGGAGGTGATTTGAATGAGAAAACATAATAAAGTTGGTGGTTTAGCCTTAAGAACTATCAATATTACAATGCTTATTGGTAATATTATTGTTTCAACACTTATTATTGTATCTGTTCTATTATTATCATCTAATTATAAAAAATATACTAAGACTGTAGAAAACTATGAAAAATTAGTAGATCACGCAACAGATATTAGAATTGCATCTGACTATTTGACTGAACAAGTAAGATACTATGTAGTTAGAGGTAGCGAAAACTACTTAGAAAACTACCTAAATGAAGTTAGTAGTTTGCGCCGTGAAAAAGCTATCGAAGAAATTAGAGTTTATTACAATGGTAACTTTAATGGCTATTACAATCTCCTTTATGCTGTGAATCGTTCTAAAGAACTAATGAATAATGAATACTATGCAATTAGACTAAGAATTGAAGCTGATGGCAAAGATATAAGTGAATATAATAGCCAAATTAGAAGAGTTGAGTTAATAGAAGAAGATAAACTTTTAACAAGCGAAGAAAAGATTAATAAAGCTGTAAACATGATGTTTGATGCTGAATATAATATCTTTAAAGATGATATTATTATTGGAGTAGATGAAGCGGTAAAAGAAATTAAAAAAGATTTGTCTCGCCAAATTGAAAATGTTAGTAATACCATTTTTGCTTTAATCGTTATCCAACAAGCTCTAGTAATAGCACTATTAATATTCCTAACTATCACATTTATTATCATTTATATTATGTTAATTAAGCCACTTGATAATGGTGCAAATCTAATCACAGAAGGAAAAGATTTACAAGTTGAAGGTGTCAAAGAATATAAGATTTTGTCATTTAATTACAATAACTTAAGACAAAACGACAGAAATAACCACGCACTTTTAACTTATGAATTAGAACATGATAAATTAACTGGTCTATTTAATAGACATGGTTATGATATTAAATATCACAACATGAATTTGGATACTACAGTATTCATCTTAATCGATATTGATGATTTCAAACAAATCAATGATAGATATGGTCACTCTATTGGTGATAAAGTACTTAGACTTGTTGGGGACTTTATGAAAGATAACTTTAGAGAAGATGATTGTTTGTGTCGTATTGGTGGTGATGAGTTTGCAATACTACTTCCTAACTTTAGTAAAGAAGATTTAGAAGTATTAAAAGACAAATGTAGGAAGTTAAATTCAGTAGTTAAAGCCAAGAGAAAAGAACTACCTAAATTCACATTAAGTATTGGCATTGCTTTTGGTGAAGAAAGTGATGATACCGATACATTATTCAAAAAAGCTGATAAAGCTTTGTACTTTGTTAAAGAAAATGGTCGTGATGGCTTTACTATCTTTGGAAGCGATGTTGTCGAAAGATAATAATTGACTTTTTCAAAAAAAGTGATATAATATTGAAGTAATAAAAAGAATTAAATATACCATAGAGAGTGCGTTAGGGACAGCCCCTTTGACCGCACAGCAACCTATTCAATGAACAAGGTGCTAAAGGCTGATTGCGATGGTTAATACATAAAATAAACCATCCTCAAGCTCGGATGGTTTTTATTTATGAAAGGATATAAAATGGAAAAAGTATTAAGATTAATTACAAGTGAAAGTGTTAATATCGGTCATCCTGATAAGACTTGCGATACTATTAGTGATCGCTTCTTAGATGCCGCTTTAAAGGAAGATCCTAACAGTCAAATGGCTGTAGAATGTGCAATTAAAGATAATAAACTATTTATTTATGGTGAGGCTACAACCCTGGCTAAAGTCGATTATGAAAAAATTGGACGTGACACTTTAAAATGGATCGGCTACAAAAATGAATTTATCATCTCTAAAGAGATTAGTATTCAAAGCCCTGACATCAATCAAGCAGTTGTTAAGGATGAATTATGTGCAAACGACCAAGGAATGGTTTATGGCTATGCGGTTAATGAAACAAAAGAATATATGCCACTACCAATTACTTGTGCTCATAAGCTAATGAAAGTATATGATGACTTTAGAAGAGGTGGCGATATCTATTTTGCGGACGCTAAAAGTCAAGTGACTGTTGCCTACCTTGGTAAAAAACCAGTGTATATCGATACCGTTTTAGTTAGTGTAAGTCACGATAAAGCATTAGAACACGAAGAAATCTATGAAACTATCAAAAAAGAAGTAATTGATAAAGTATTGGCTGAATATAAAGACTTAGTCAATGAAAAGACTAAATACATTATCAACCCAAGTGGTAAATTCACAATTTGGGGATCATTTAGTGATAGTGGATGTGTTGGTAGAAAGATCGTTGTTGATACATATGGTGGCGTAGGACGAGTTGGGGGCGGATGCTTCTCAAGCAAGAATGCCACAAAAGTTGACCGTAGTGGTGCATACTATGCTAGATACGTTGCTAAAAACATCGTTGCTCATGGCTTTGCTGATGAAGTTGAAATTCAAGTAGCATATGCGATAGGAAGAGCTGAACCAGTTAGCCTAAATATCGAATGCTTCGATACTAATAAAGTATCATATGAAGAAATCTATGATTACGTTAATAAGAATTTCTCATTCCGTCCACACGATATTATTGTTGAATTGGGACTACTTAGACCAATATTCAGTGAGACTGCATGCTATGGTCACTTTGGAAGAGATATCTTTCCTTGGGAAAAGATTAAAAATTGACTTAAGAACCTCTAAGTGATAGAATATACTACGGAAATCGTAGTATATGGCCTGTTGGTGAAGCGGTTTAACACATAAGCCTCTCAAGCTTACATTCGCCAGTTCGAACCTGGTACAGGTCACCAATTTGTTTTTTTAGACTCTGCTATTTGTAGGGTCTTTTTTTGTGCAATGTTTGTACAAAATAATATTTTTTTTATTCTGTTTTATTTTATAAAATATTTAATGAAAATAATTCGAGTTATTTATGTATTACTTCGTCTACTATCTATTATTAGTATTTGGGGGTATCGGTACTCGTAACACTGATATGCTTTTAAAAAAGAAGAACTAGCTGGGAAGGCTATAGATGAGTTATGCAAACGAAACAAACTACAAAACAAAATTATTGAAGTTTTTTCTATAATTGAATCACGTGGTGAAAATACTGGTGAACATGTAAAATCGCCATAAAAAGATTATCGGTTCCCTTGCTTTTTTATAGATACTAAGGCAAAACACTTTCCAAATAAAATTTTAAT
>LVBR01000040.1 GCA_001604495.1 Acholeplasmatales bacterium Tener_01
GACAACTTTGATTTCATCAATTTTTTTATTTACTAACTTTAAGGCATTTAATAAGGCAGCAGCTGTAACAATTGCAGTTCCGTGTTGGTCATCATGGAATACAGGGATATCAAGTTCCTCTTTAAGACGTGCTTCAATTTCGAAACATCTTGGAGCTGAGATATCTTCTAGGTTGATTCCACCCCATGAACCCGCAAATAATTTAATAGTTCTAATAATTTCTTCAGTATCTTTACTTCTTATGCATAAAGGATATGCGTCAATATTTCCAAATGTTTTAAATAAAGCACTTTTACCTTCCATTACTGGCATACCAGCTTCAGGTCCAATATCACCAAGTCCTAAGACAGCAGTTCCATCAGTAATTACAGGAACTGTGTTCCAACGTCTTGTTAATTCAAAACTTTTTTCTGGGTGATTATGGATTTCCATACAAGCCTCAGCTACGCCAGGAGTGTATGCAAGTGATAATCTTTCGTTAGAGTCTACTTTAACGCGTGATTTGATTTCTACTTTTCCGCGCCATTCATAGTGCTTCTTTAATGATTCTTCTTTAATATTCATATTGTACCTCTCTTACATTGGAATGAATGAAATTGATGCACTCAAGCTCATCATGATGAAAATCATACACCATAATAGGGCACCACTATAAACGTTACCAGTCTTTTTATAAACTAAACGGTTAAAGATTGGAAGAATGAACATCATAACAACTAGACCAAATACCATATTAATGTATAGCCACATTTCACTTAAGTCTGTTGGACTATAGTATCCATAATAAACTGTTCCTGTTGTGAAGTATGGGAAGTAGTTAATAATTAGAATAAATACTAGTCCTAGTGAGTTTGCTAGGCCACCGATTAATAATACTTGCCATTCTTTGAAGCCTTCTCTTGCGATTGTTAGGTTAACTCTAATTGAGTTAGAAATGTAGAATACAAAGAATCCAGCTAAATAGATTAACCATGTAACAATAAATCTCTTATTAAGTGGAGATGCTGAAATTAGCATGAATCTAAAGTCTTGGTGAGTTAGAGCATAAACTAATCCTAAGATTCCGTAGAATACGAAGAATAGAAGAACTGCTAAACCAAATGATTTTAATAGGTTTAATGGTTTAACCTTTAGTCCTTTGAACTTTGACCAGTCGCTAAGATTAGGAGTACCTTTAACTTTGCTTACGATTGTGTAATATAAGTTTTCTAAAACAGTTGTAATAGCCCAAACGAATAAACCGATTGCTCCATTAACTACAGCCCATAGGAAGACAGCGTTCATCATTCTTGCTGGGAAGTAGTAAGTGTAGACATTACCAGCTGCATCTGGGAATAAATCCATTGAAAGACGTGCTAGAGGGATATAGTCTAAGCAAGCTATGATTGCTGTTAGAATCATTGGTAGCCAGAATAATAATCTCTTTAGGAATGTCTTTTCTTTTTCATCAACATCTGCTACGCTTCTTTCGTAAACATCAGTGGTGTATTCTTGTCTGATTCTTGCTTCATCTTCTAAATGATCATTTGCTTCAGCCAAAAGTGGCTTCATAAATGGAACATAGAATACAATAACACTTACTAAACTAATAATTAAAGCAAATGCACAAACTAAACTAATACCATTACTGATTTCTCTTGCGAACCATACTTGACTTGAATCACTGATTGATGTTTCAAGTTTTAGAGTTCTACGGAAGAATTCAATAGTGTTAGCGATTGATAATTTATCATACATTTCGAAGCAATGGTTGATTTCTTCGTGATGGATGATTCTATAAGTACCATTTTCAATGTTACCATAGTCATAATCTTGAATAAATGTTCCCTCATTTGGGTTAACTTTACTGATTAATTCTAGGGCAGCTGCTTCATATGATTCATCTTTAGTTTGATAACGGAATGCACCTTCATCATATTTAGCATATGATATAGCTGTATCACAGTTAAGTTTTGTAAAGATTTTAATGGCAGAAGCTTTAATATATCCAGAAATATATAATGCTTTAACGATTGATTCTTCATAACTTGCACCTGCAAAGTCAGCTGCAAGTTTAGCGCTATCGCCACCACCAGCACTGTGACCAACTAAACCGATACGATCACGATCGATGAAATCAAAATCATCAACATCGTTATAAACATATTGCATTAAGTAACCCATACCACTACGAGCAACGCTGTATGAGTTTTGAGTCTTATCACCATTAGCATCAATGATGTATTCACCATCATCGTCTACTAAATAACCACCATAAGTTGTATCACCTTGACTTCCTGGGTCAATAACAAAGACAACAGCACCTCTACGTGATAATTCAATTGCGTATTGAGTCATTGTAGCTTTAGTTCTTGTGAAGCCTGGAACAACGAATACTACAGGATAAGGGTTTGTTGGAGAAGCCGCAACTGGTTTATACATAGTGTAAGCAATTTTAACACTTGGGTCAGTGATTGAATAGCTTGTACCATTTAAAGCATTTTCGCTTCCTTCATTGTAAATCTTTGTTTCTTCGCTTGTTAGGTATTTATCAGCAACTATAACGCTTCCGCCTGTTGTTTCAAATACACTACCAATGATACTAGTTACAATAATTAATGCTAGGGAAATGATTGCAACCCATACTGCAGGTTTCAAGCATTTCTTGCAAGGCTTTTCTTCCTTTTTGTATTCAGGATTAACAACCTTGATTGTTTTACTTTCATTGTTATTAAGCAAGGCAAGTAGATTAAATAAACATGCGGGGCAGCTTACTACTGATAAAACTGTTATAACGATTAGGTGAATCTTATAATCCCTCTTATCACCTTTATTTAGGTGATATTTTATTGTTTCAGTATATAAACCTAATACTAAGCTTAAAATAGCAAATACTAAGAATAAAATGTAGATGTTTTCTCTAACTGAGAAGAATAGAGCACAAATGAACATGTGGATGAAAGTTAACACATATTCAAAGATTTGAGCTGTTAATAATAATTTTTGCTTCATGCTCATTCCTCCTAATTAAATAGATTACGACATTCATCGCTCTTTAACCATTCCATAACTAAAATAGCAGTTGCTTTGTCAGTTAAGCGGTGAATTGTACGTGATTTGTTAGTTCCATTATAGTTGATTGTGTAGTTTGCTTCAGTCTCTTTTAACATTTCAGGTTTTAATACACCTGTTGTTGTGACATTTTCTGCTGAACCCCAACCAAACATGATATCTACATCATCGTCATCAACAATCTTACCAGTTGATGCACCAACATTTCCATCATAACCTCTAATTACGATTGTGGCGATGTCTTCATTAGATACGCCTTGACCTTTTAAGTAATTAGTTAAGCTTGCTAGAAGTGTATCCATCTTTTCTTGAGTAAGTCCACTAGTTGTTTCTTTGTTATACCAAGCGATAACAACATAATGATATTCAACTGGAATATCGCTCTTATCAAACATTAGAGCACTTAAAACTACTGTTGAGTTTTCTGTGATGTTTGCTACTTCTTGGTAGTGAACCATTTTACCAGCAGGAATATATTTGTCTTTTAGATTTGGATCACTTGGGTTAAGAGTATTTGGATCATATGGAGTCCAACCTAGAAACTTATATCCTAGAGGGATATAAGTCTCTGGTAATTCAGGAGTAAAAGTACTATCAAATTGAGTAACTTTTCCAGCTTGAATAAATTCTCCATCTACCTCAAATACTACATTGATTTCTTTTTCTAAGCCTTTAGCAGCGCAACCAATTAGAGAAAAGGATGCAATAAGTAAGGCAAAGAATAATATTCTTTTTGCAATTTTCATATTTGATTCCTTTTTTATTTATTATTGTTCAGGAGTGTCTTCAACAAATAATGAAGCGTATAATACTTCTGCTAAGTAGTTGTTAGTAACTAGAGCCATCTTTCTGTCAGCTGCGATAATGCTTGTAGGGATATCGCTAACAAGCGCATCAGTAAATCCACCAGTTGAAGTTACGTTAGCACCACAACCAATGATAAGATCTGTGCCTTTACCATCTCTTACAGCTTTAGTTTCTTCACCAAGTTGAGCAACTTTAGTGTTTGTAGCATCGTATGTAGTAACTTTAATATTGTATGTTTCTTCAAGTGTTAATCCTTCAGCTAATTGGAAGTTATTTGCTAAACATAGAGGAATAGAATCTTTAACTGCAGAAAGTTCATCAGCTGTGATCCACTTGTTTTCATTAATCCAGAATGTAACATGTAATTCATATTCAGGAGCATCTGCTAATAAGAATGCATATAAATCTTTAGCAAGATCTAAATGTTGACAGTTAGCATTGATTAAAACTTTACGGCTAGTATTTGCAAAGTGTTTAGCACCAGCATTTGCTAGAGGGCCATCAGCATGAGGAGCAAAGTTCTTAAGTGGGTTATTTCCACCGATTACTACGTCAATGCAGCTTGCAGCATTGTATTCTTCAGTAAATCCTGCTGCATCAGCTTCAACTGTAACAAACTTAACAAACTTTTCTTCAGTTAATGTTGCATTGAAACGTGCCTCAAGAAGTTTTGCTTCAGCTAATGTTAAGCCACTATTTAATTGAACATATACAACTAAATCTTCAGTTGCAGGTAAAATTGCTTCAAATACAGGGTATAATGAAAGATTTCCATCTGCATCTAATAAGTCTTTAATATCACTATATGTTAATTTTCCACCGTTTGCTTTATTAAGAACAACTGGTCCATCGATAGCAGTTGCAAATCCTTTGAATTCTACTCCTAGACCAAATTCAAGTGTAGGAAGAGTAAGTTCATCATCTTTTGATGCGAAGTGTAAAACTTCAAAATTAGTTTCATCAAGATATACATTAACGTTAGCATTTGCTTCTTTAGTACGAGCAGGAGCAACTACGATATCACTTTCTTTTAACATTGTTGTGAAAGCAGTTCTACCAACTTCAGTATATAGCCAGTCATAAACGTTAACACCAAGAGCAGTTGCAACGCTTGTTAGAGCAACGTAACGGCTTGTAGGAGTAGAACCCATGTTAGTTGCGAACTTGTTATCATTGCTTCCTTCATATAGGCTAACACCAGCAGAAGAGTTAATGTTATTACCAACACCGATCATGATATCAACATCACCATCAGCATTAACTAAAGCACCCATTTCTGCAACTGTTGCAGTTGAGTAGTTACGAACTTGAACGTTCTTAATTTCAGCATCAGTTAAGCCTTTAACTTTTAGGTAAAGATTAATATTTGTATAGAATTTTTGAACTAATTCTTCAGTTAAATAACTAGTTTTCTTATCAGGTTGAGCTGGGTCAGTAACTTCCCACCAACCAATTACAAGAGTATAAGTCTTTCCTTCCTCTTTCTTAGCATTAACATCTAATGAACTGTCAACTGCATCACTAACGAATTTAGCTTCAAGTGTTACATCTTTTGTAACAGTGTAAGTAGCTAAATCGATTTGAGTGTCGCCATCAAACCATCCAACGAATGAGTGACCATCTTTAGAAGGAGTACCAACATCTTGAGTGATCTTTTCACCTTCTTTAACTTTCACTGTTGCAAAACGTGCACCGTCACTGTTAAAGATTACTGTGAATGTTTGTGTAACAACAGGCTCGGGTCCTGGTCCAGGTGTTGGTTCTGGAGTCTTGTTTCCACAAGCACCAAGTGCCAAAACCATAAATGCTATTAAAAATACGAATAAAATTTTCTTCATTTTCATTTTTACCTCCTTAGAAACTTCGAAAATCTTCAATTATTGAAATAAGTTATTATCTTTTTCACTTACAATCCAATTAAACACCGCTTTAGCTAAATCGCTATCAGTTAAACGGTGAATCCAACGGTCATTTACATTACCCATGGTAATGCCACTTCCGTCGGCATTTTCTGGGAATGATTCTAAATAAGATAGATTTCCTGTTGTATCAACATTAGATTTCCATCCAATCATTATATCAACATCGCCATCATTTTTAATTGCTTCACATGATGGAGAAACGTTGCCTGAGTAAGGTCTTAACAAAACACTATTAACTTCACTATTTGAATATCCTTGGCTAAGTAGATAGCTTTTTAGTTTTTCAGTAAAGTTATTAATGATTTCATCAGTTAAGCCTGAAGTTGCACTCTTTGAATACCAAGCGACTACTAAAAGATGACTACTAGTATCAGTAGTTGGTGTATCAGATGTGACTTCATCTAGGTCTAAATTAAATCCTACCTTAAATGCAATTTCTTTAATAGTCTTTGCTACATCGCTACTTAAAGATGCATTGTATGTTGCTTTACGAACATCAACTTTTAGAATTGATGCTAAATGTACACAACTTGAAAGGTAAGAACCGATTTCATTTTGGTGACGATTATCATCGTAGTAGATGTTTATGCCTTTTACTTCATAAGCATAAGTAAAGGCTTTACCAACATAATTAACAGCGATATTATATTCTTTAGCGCAGTTTTCATAAGCAGTTCTTAGGGCTTTTTCCATATCACCAACACTCTTATGGCCGGTAGAGGCAATACCAGTTGGAGAACCCCATGTTTCATATAGGACTACTTTGCAATCACTTTGAGTTTTATCAACTAAATCTTTGATTACTCCAACAGCTTGTTTGAATTTATCATAGCTATTGATTGGAGCAGTTGACTGCTCTTGTAGTATTACATGAGTATAATCGTTAGCACTATTTAATTTTTGGTAAAGGATTTTACCCATTTCATCATTTGGATTACTAAAACCAGTTAATGTGTGCGAACCTTTAATTACAAAGTCTACTTCAACTGCTTCACCTAAGTTTTGGGCAATCTCTTTGAATAGAAGAGGAACCATTGGGGCTTCAGGTGATCCTGTGTAGTATGTAAAGCTGTTTCCAACAAACAATACTTTGTATTTGTTCCAAACAACCGGAACTCCTTCAACTAAATGGAAATACTTACCAAATTCAGTAGGTGCCGTCTCACTATAATAATAGATTTTATACTTCCCACAAATATCCAAATTATTAGAATAAGAGTACAAAATCATCGATTCTGTGAAGGCATCACTTGAAATCGTTTTCAAAGACGATGGTAAATAAAATTCATCAACCTTTGATGAATAAAAATAAAAGCTACCAATTTTTGTAACGCCTTCACTGATTACTACCTTATCAATACTTTTGATAATTGGGTTCCATGGGACGCTTTCTTTACGATCAAAATCAATTCCCTCACCGCTTCCTGAAAGTGTTAGAGTGTATTTGGTTCCAACCTTTTCAGTTTTGGCGATTATTGATTTATCACCATTAGTAGACAAATCATATTCACGACCATTGTAACTAGTTTTTTCTGGCTCTTTGGCGCAGCTTGCTCCAAATAGTAGTAAAAATACTAGGGAAACAATCAATGAAATGATCTTAAATCTTGAATACATTTAATTATCACCTCATTTATATTTACATTATAACACTAATAAGGTATAATATAAACTATAATATTATTATGTTGTTATATCAATTTGTTATGGATGGTGAATAATGAATTACGAGTATCTTAAAACTTTTTACATTGTTTGTAAGTATAAAAACTTTTCAAAAGCCGCAAAAGCAATGTATACTTCACAACCAGCAATAAGTAGAATCATTTCAGCAATCGAAGCTGAGCTTAATGTTAAACTATTCTTTAGAGAAAAAGCGGGTGTTAAACTCACTAAAGAAGGAGAAGCCTTTTATAAAACAATTGAACAACCTCTAAATCAACTAGAGCGCTTAGAGAATGAACTACCGAATGTTGAGAATGTATTTGAGGGAATTGTATATATGGGAGCAACTGTTACGGCGCTTTCTTGTTTCTTGTTTGACTTAATCAATGACTTTTCTCAAAAGTTTCCGAAGGTCCATTACCGTATTTATACTGGATCTTCATCTTCAATTTTGGAAATGGTTAGAAATGGAATGCTTGATATTGCCTTTATCACTACTCCATTTCAAAGAAGTAGTGATTTCAAGGCAACTAATATCTTAGAAATTGATAATGTGTTAGTTGGTGGAGAAAAATATAAAGAGTTAGCAGAAAAAGAGATGTCAATAAGAGATCTTACTGATTATCCATTTATATTGCTATCTAATCACATGCAATTTAGAGCGCATATGAATGAATTCTTACAAAAGAATAATGTCTTTATAAAGCCTTCAATTGAAGTAGATAGTTCGTCTGTTATTATGCCACTTGTTGAAAGAAATTATGGGCTAGCCTTTATTCCTTATGAAATGGCCAAAGAAAGTATTAGAGATAATAAAGCTTATTTAATTAAACTAAAAGAAGATATTCCAATTAGATACGTTACTATGGTAACAAGTAACACTACTAACCAAGCAAATGTGGTAAGTGATATCGAAAAATATATTCTAAAGAATAATAAAATTGTATAATATATGATATAAAGGAGATAAGTATGAATAAATCACTATTAAAAAACTATGCACGCCTTGTAGCAAGACGTGGTGTCAATGTTCAAAAAGGACAAGATGTAATCATTAACTCAAACATTGAAATTGCTTATTTCACTGAGCTTGTTGTTAAAGAATGTTACAAAGCAAAAGCAAGAAGCGTTAGGGTTGAATGGAGCAATGATGAAATCAGTAAGATGAATTACAAGTATCAATCATTAGAAACTCTAAGCACAATTCCAGCTTGGGCAGAAGAGCGATTAAAATATTATGTTGAGACACTTCCTGCACAAATTCACTTACTAAGTAGTGACCCAGATGCATTTAATGATGTTGACCAAGTTAAGATGAATAAAGTAAGAATGGCAACTGGACCAATCATTATGAAGTATCGTGAACAAATGGATAACAAATATCAATGGACAATCGTTGGTATCCCTGGAGAAAAATGGGCTAAGAAGATATTCCCTAATGATAGTAAGAAAGTTGCTATGAAGAAACTTTGGAATGCAATCATTCACACAACTAGAGTAGATGGTAATCCTGAGGCTAATTGGGATGCTCATAATAAAGATATTAGAGAAAAATGCAATAAGCTTAATGATTTAGTAATCAAAGAATTACATTATAAATCTAAAAACGGAACAGACTTTACAGTTGGCTTAGATAAGACTGCTTTATTTGCTGGTGGAAGTGAAAAGACACTAGGTGGAGTTGAATATAATCCTAATATGCCTACTGAAGAATGCTTCACTTCTCCCAATAAACTAAGTGCAAATGGTACAATCTATTCAACAAAACCACTTTCAGTAATGGGTAAAGTAGTTAACGACTTTGGATTTAAGTTTGAAAATGGTAAGGTTGTTGAAGTATTAGCTAAATGTGAAGAACACAAAAAGTTGTTAGAACAACTTATTTCACTTGACGAAGGAGCAAGAATGTTAGGTGAAGTAGCGTTAGTTCCATTTAACTCACCAGTTAATGAAACAGGAATCTTATTCTTCAATACTTTGTATGATGAGAATGCATGTTGTCACTTAGCACTAGGACGTGCATTTAATGAATGTATTAGAGATTATCAAAAACTAAGTGAAGAAGAAATCAATAAGATTGGTTTAAATAAATCAATGATTCACGTTGATTTCATGGTTGGTTCTAGTGATCTTAACATCACAGCTACAACATACAGTGGCGAGAGTGTTGCAATCTTTAAAGATGGCACATGGGCAATTTAATTAAAATAGAGTAAATTAAATGGAGCATTGCTCCATTTTTTTAATACCTTTATTAGTTTACAAAATCAACTTAAAAGTAGTATAATACAATTGTGAGTGAGGTATAAAATGAAAAACAATAATAAATTACTAGAAATAGTGAGTAACGAAAAACTAAAGAATGGATCTTTAGTTGAACGTGAACTATGGCTTAGAGCAAGTGTTGCTTTGCAATTTATAAATATGCGAACTGAACTTGGTCTAACACAAACTAGAGTTGCTATTAAAATGGGTGTTTCTTTCCAACAAGTTTCTAAATTTGAAGGATTAGTTAATTCACCAACACTAATGTTTTTAATGAAATATGCTAAAGCATTAGGAACAAGTATTGACGTTATCCTAAAGGATATTGATAACTAGAGGTAAATATGAAAAAAGTATTAATAATTGTTGGTGCTATATTATTTACGTTTATTGCAGCCTTAGTAGTTATGGTGCTACTAGCTATTGATAAAGAAGATATCAATAATCCAAATGTAGTTAGCGATAATAAAACAACATTAGAAATAGTTAATAATGAACTTTATGTTGACGCTAAAGATATAAATGAAACCGAAGAAGTTCCTATTTTATTTAGCGAAGAAGAATTAGAGTATTTAGCATATGCCATTTTAACTTCACTAAATGAAGAAGGAAGCTTAGAGTTTACTGGTGTTGATTTTGATGTTAAAAATAGTGAATATAAAATAAAAGTTCAAGCAAAAGCACTGGGCCTTGTAACTACAACAGTTAGAGTTAAGCTTGGCTTTTCTATGACAAATGATGCTTTTGTTATTAGCTTTGATAATATTGGACTAGGAAAGTTAGGATTAACTTGGCTTGCTAAAATTTTATTTGGTGGCATGAGTGCCACAAAAATTGAAGCTAAGCTTGAAAAAAACGGAATTTACGCTAAAGTATTAGTCAAAGATAAGAGAATTATAATCTCATATGAAGACTTAGAAAAGACTCTAACTGCTAATATTGATGAAGAAAATAAAGATCTTATATCACTTCTTTGTGATGTATTCTTAAAGAAAGATGACTTACTAAAGATTAATTTTGGTGATAATGATTTACTTGGAGCAATTCTTTATTTAAGAAATGCTAAATACACCGAATCTAATAGTGGTGAACTTCAATATGAATACGATATTACTAGTATCACAGATAAATGTAAGACTTTGTTAGAAACTAATGTAATAGATATTACTCTGCTTGATGCCACATTCAATTTCTTAGTAAGAGGCTACATTAGTTTATCTGATGAAGAAAAAGAAGTAATTGAAGATATCGACTATTCATCAATTGGAATAATTAGTAATAAACTCTATCCTGGTATCATTGACCGAAGAGACTTATCAGTATCAGGCTATATTGGTGGACTATTAGAGGATAAAACTGCTAGTGAAATATTAGAATTATTTAATGGTGGCATTCAAATTAGTGATGACTTTTTAAATGGAGTATTCCAATCACTAGGATTTGTGGGATTTGGATACGCATTTAATAGTTATGATAACGATGTTGGCTACTTTGTAATCGAACAATTCATAATGACTTGTTATGATGAAAGACTAGTATTAGATTTAGTTATTAGTATCAATGGCTGTCGAATTGTCTTAGAACTTGATTCTGATGTTAAAGATACTGATGAAGTAGGACTTTTAATTAATTGTACTGTTACTAAAGTTTGTATTGGTAATGTTGTTTTAGATGAAGAGGATAATAAGAAACTTCTTGCTTACTTAAATAATGTTATGGCAGACTTAAATTGGATTAATACTAAGCCAGATGAAGGAATAGTAACAATGGACTTTAGTGTAGCAATTTCTGATGCAATGACTTCTCGTCCAGTTGCTGCACTAGTAATCGGATCTATTTTAAATAATAATACGAAAGTTTATGTTGAAGAAGGATATATTAGTATCAAAAAATAAGGAAAGGGAATAATATGAAATTAAACAAAGATTTTTTGAATGCTTTTCATCATGGTTATGCTAGTGATGCTTATTTGTTTTTAGGTTCATTTTATGATAATGGTACAACAGTATTTAGAGTTTACGCACCACATGCATCAAAAGTTAGCGTTGTTGGGGACTTTAATTATTGGGATACTAACGCTAACGTTATGTATAAAGTTGATGATGAAGGAATATGGGAAACTGAAATTAGTAATATTCATATTTATGATAACTATAAATATGCAATAACTAATAATGGTAGAACTTTCCTTAAACAAGATCCTTATGGATATCATTTTGAGACTAATAGTGGCACTTCAACAAAAGTTTATCAACTAGGTAATTATGTTTGGGGCGATAGCGATTGGCTACAAGAACGTGACAGTAAGAATATTTACCAAAGTCCAATTAACATCTATGAATGTCATATTGGCTCTTGGCTTCATAAAGATGGTCACGTATTAAATTATCGTGATATTGCCAATCATTTAATTAAATATGTTAAAGAGATGAATTATAACTACATAGAATTCTTACCTATTATGGAACATCCATTCTTAGGTAGTTGGGGTTATCAAGTAACAGGATATTATGCTGTTACAAGTAGATATGGTGTCCCTGATGATTTTATGTATTTAGTTGATTTAGCTCATAAGAATGGAATAGGTATCATTTTAGACTGGGTACCAGCGCATTTTCCAAAAGATGACTTTGCTTTGTGTGAGTTTGATGGCGAATGTTTGTATGAAGATGCTGCTCCAACAAGAAAAGAATTCCGTTCTTGGGGAACAAGAATCTTTAACTTTGCTAAGCCGGAAGTTAAATCATTCCTTATTTCATCTGCTTGTTTCTATTTTGATAGATATCATATCGATGGAATTAGAGTTGATGCCGTTGCGGCAATGCTTTACCTTGATTATGATCGTGAAGAATGGGTTCCAAATATCTATGGTGGTAACTACAACCTAGAAGCAATTGGCTTCTTACAAGATTTAAATACTACTGTATTTGGTAAATATGGCAATATCTTAATGATTGCTGAAGAATCAACTGCTTTTAGTGGTGTTACAAAACCAGTAAGTATGGGTGGACTTGGCTTCAACTATAAATGGAATATGGGTTGGATGAACGATACTCTTCGCTACATCGCAACAGATCCGTATTTTAGAGGAGATCATCACAACCAAGTTACATTTGGTATGACTTATATGTTCTCTGAAAACTTCATTTTACCGATTTCTCACGATGAAGTTGTTCACTTAAAACACTCATTAATAGAAAAGATGCCAGGTTATTATGATGATAAATTCAGTAATGTTAAGTGTTACCTAAGCTTCATGCAAACAATTCCTGGTAAGAAACTTTTATTTATGGGCCAAGAATTTGGACACTTTAGAGAGTGGGATGAAGAACGTCAACTTGACTGGGAACTATTAAACTTTGAAAAGCATCGTGCCCTAAAGAGTTATGTTCAAAAACTTAATAAACTTTACTTAACAAAACCAGCATTCCACCAAAATGATGTCAATTGGGATGGCTTTAACTGGTTATATTGTGAAGATAGAAACAGTGAAGTATTCGCTTATCAAAGAAAAGATTTCAATAAAAAAGAGTACATTGTAATTGTTAACTTCAGTGGATTAAGTTATGAAAACTTTGTAATTAATAATCCGAGTATTCGTGGAAGTTATAAAGTGATTCTATCAAGTGATGACTTAGAATTTGGTGGTGAAGGAAAACACCAATATAGTGGTGAGTATGTAAGAAGTCAACATCAATTGGTATTCAATATTAATAAATTATCAGTTTTAATTTTAA
>LVBR01000041.1 GCA_001604495.1 Acholeplasmatales bacterium Tener_01
CATCGATATAATCTTCAATTACAAGGCGATCACTAAAGTTTTCTGTGTAGATATAGAATCTATTTACTTGTTTTATTACACCTAAATCTCTAAGTTGATATTCATAAACATATTCTTTTTTAAGTACGTAACTTAAACTTTCTTGATCTTCGAATGGTTCTCCGGTAAATACATTCTTATCTAGTCCATACTCTAATTGTTCTAAAACAATTGGACTATTTAGATTTGTATT
Organism: Acholeplasmatales bacterium Tener_01; assembly: GCA_001604495.1. Lineage (GTDB taxonomy): Bacteria > Bacillota_I > Bacilli_A > ML615J-28 > CAG-698 > Tener-01. The sequence goes on from LVBR01000041.1 coordinate 233, forward strand.
ATAAACATAGTCCGTTAAAGCTGGAGTATATAAGAAACTTGATTGATATATATCACTTGTTGAATCAGGCTTGATACGCAAAATTCCACATACCTTTAAAGTTACTTTACTACTATTGTACAAATCTTCATAATAAGCAGAACCATATTGGTAATATCTTTCACCACTTTTAACATATGCTTCATCGCTAGTTATTAGCTTAAATTCTTGATTAACTAGTTCACTAAATGTATATGTATCTTTTTCATAATCCATTCCCATGTAGTATAAGATTTGGGCATCGATACAGTTATAACTATCAACTAAAATAACTATTTCATCAAAACTATTTGGAAAATGTCCGTATATACAATCATAGTTATCATTGATGATATCAAAGTTATCAGTCATTTCATTTAGGTAGCTTGTTGAAACTTTTTTGTAGTCATCATCAAGCTTAGCTAGGATATCCATCTTTATTGTACGATTGTAATTAACCCATGAATAAAGGGATGTATCTAGTTTATCAAAATAGTCAAAAAACTCGTTTTCAATGACATTTAAATGCTCATAAACTGTGTCACCTTTAACTACTGTAACATACTCGTCACTAGGAAATTCTTCCTTGTCATCATATATGCTTACACTAGGGCTACTCTTGACAGATGAAGTGACAGTTATTGGGTAATTGCCTAGGGCAACCTTTTGAACATCGGCAATATAATTAGTAACTCCACTGCTTACAGCAAGCACTAAACTAACACCAACAATTCCTACACTACCCGCAATAATAGTAAGCAAAGTCCTTGGCCATTTAGTAACTAAGTTCTTAAAACTGACAAATAAAGCACCAAAGAAAGACATCTTTTTGTGCTTCTTTTTTTCTTCTTTTTCTTTATTTACGTTTACTATATCAGTTGAACTGATTACTTTTCCATCAAGAAAATGAATGATTCTATCTGAATATTTATTTGCAAATTCTTCATTATGAGTAACCATAATAACTAAATATTTAGTTGATAATTCCTTCAAAATATTTAGTATTTGGATACTATTTTCGCTGTCTAAGCTTCCTGTTGGCTCATCCGCCAATATGATTTTTGGGTTATTAACAATAGCTCTGGCTATTGCAACACGCTGACTTTCGCCACCTGATAGTCTTTTAGGAAGGCTATTTTTAAGGTGTGTAAGTCCTACTTTTTCTAATGCTTCATTAACTTTTTCTTTTCTTTTTTTCTTGTTTAAACCAGTTAATGTTAAGCTTAATTCAACATTTTTAAAGACAGTTAGATGATCAATTAGATTGTAATGTTGGAAAACAAAACCAACATTTTCGTTACGATAATGATCCCAGTCTTTTTCTTTGTATAGCTTTGTTGAAAGATTGTCGATTAATAAATCACCACTAGTAGCTTTATCTAAACCACCAATGATGTTTAATAATGTTGTCTTTCCGCAACCTGATGGACCTAAGATTGATACAAATCCTAAATCACCAAATACAAGGTTAATGCCTTTTAAGACTTCTAAGTTATTTGATTTATAAGTTCTTTTAATCTCTTTTAACTCAATCATTTTGGCCACCAATTCAATTTATTATACTACAATAACAATTAAAAATAAATTATTTTTTCCGTTATGACTATATCAACTAAAAAAGAGTGGTTGCCCACTCTTTTAAATCCTATTATTCAACAAATTCAATGATGGCCATTTCAGCTGAATCACCTAATCTATAACCAGTCTTTAATACTCTAGTATATCCACCATTTCTTTCTTGATATTTAGGAGCGATTTCGCTAAATAATTTTTGAATTGCGTATTGATTTTCATCAGCTTTTTCAAAACGAACAAGTTGAGCTGCTTGACGGCGAGAAGCAAGTGTATTCTTCTTACCTAATGTTACCATCTTATCAGCAAGTCTTTGTAATTCCTTTGCTCTGTGGTAAGTTGTTTCAATACGATCATTTATAATAAGGTCTGTAACTAAATCTCTCATCATAGCTTTTCTTTGATCAGAGCTGCGACCTAATTTACGATAACCTAATGACATCTTCTTGGTCCTCCTGTTTAAATTTCATCAGATGAATCAAATTCTTCTTCATCTACTTCTTCTTCATTTTCTTCACTATAATCATATGAATGACGTAAATCTAAACCTAACTCATGAAGTTTCATTTCTACTTCTTTCAAAGACTTACGACCAAGATTACGAACTCTCATCATTTCTTCTTGAGTCATCTTTGTTAAGTCACCAATTGTTTCAATTCCGTGACGTTTCAAGCAGTTGTAAGAACGAACTGATAAATCAAGTTGTTCAATCTTTTCTTCAAGCTTCTTATTAGGAGCTTTTTCTTCACGTTCATACATATAATTTTCTTGAACAACGAATTCATTTAACTTAGAAACAACACTGAAATGTTCAACTAGGAACTTACTTGCAAGTGATACTGCATCTTTAGGTTTAATTGAATCATTTGTCCAAACTTCCAATGTCAATTGATCAAAATCAACATTTTCATCCACCCTAGTTTTTTCGACATCATATCGAACCTTTGTAACTGGAGTATAAATTGCATCGATTGGGATACGTGTAATAATATGGTTATTATTACTATCTTTACAGAAAATCTTATTTTCGTCGGCGCTTACATAGCCAATTCCGCGTCTTGCATAAAACATAGCTTTGAACTTACCACCATTTTCAAGTGTACAAATAACTTGATCAGGGTTAACAATTTCAAGTTCTGAAGAATGTTCTAACATTCCAGCTGTGATTACGCCAGGACCCTCAGCTACGATTGATAATTGATATAAATCTTGTGAAGTTTTTGGCATTGGTTTGAATAGTGTAGCTTCATCAACTTTCAAAATAATGTTCTTAAGATTTAGAATGATTTCTGTTACATCTTCTAAAACACCTTCTAAAGCCATGAATTCATGTGCAACACCCTCAATTTCCATTGCAACTAGAGCAACACCAGGCATACTTGACAATAGCACGCGACGAAGTGCATTTCCTAAAGTAATACCATAACCTCTTTCAAGTGGAGTAATAACATACTTTCCGTAAGTTGCGCTCTCTTCAACAGGATTAGTTTGAGGTCTAATAAATTCGAATTTTCTCATTCGTTTCCTCCTATAGATTTTTTGTGTAATTGTTTAATATAATCTTTAATACGTTTTATCCTCTAGGTTTCTTAGGTGGACGGCATCCGTTATGAGGAACAGGAGTCACATCAGTAATAGATGTAATTTCAAGTCCAGCAACTTGTAATGAACGAATTGCAGCTTCACGTCCAGGACCAGGTCCTTTAACAGAAACTTCAACTTTAATCATACCACTGTCTAATGCTGCTTTAGCGCAAGCTTCACTTGCTTGAGATGCAGCGAATGGAGTAGATTTTTTACTTCCTTTGAATCCTAATGCACCAGCACTGCTCCATGCAATTGCATTTCCTTCAGTGTCAGTGATAGTAACGATAGTGTTATTAAAAGTAGAATGAATGTGTGCAACACCATTCGGAATATTTTTTCTGACTTTACGTTTACGAATTTTACGTGCCATTTTATTCACCCTCCCTTATTATTTCTTCTTGTTAGCTACAGTCTTAGCTTTACCCTTACGAGTACGAGCATTACATCTAGTATTTTGTCCTCTTACAGGAAGTCCCTTACGATGACGAATACCTCTATAGCATCCGATTTCCATTAATCTTTTTATGTTCATAGCTACTTCACGACGTAAGTCACCTTCTACTTGATAGCCAGCAACTTCACGACGAATAGCAGCAAGTTCTTCTTCAGTTAAATCTTTAACTCTTTTTTGTTCATCAACACCTGCTTTAGCGCAGATTTCTTTTGCAGTTGGTCTTCCAATACCGTAAATATAAGTTAGTGAAATAACAACAACCTTATCACGAGGAATATCAACACCACTAATACGTGCCATTTTATATGTACCTCCTAATTATCCTTGTCTTTGTTTATGTTTTGGATTACTACAAATAACCATAACTTTTCCATTACGTTTAATAACTTTACATTGGTCACACATTGGTTTTACTGATGGTCTAACCTTCATTTATTTAATCCTCCTTATTGTGTGAAATATTTTTTTTTGTTTTTGTTACTTATGTCTATAAGTAATACGTCCACGTGTTAAATCATATGGTGATAGTTCAACAGTTACCTTATCACCTGGTAAAATGTATATGAAATTCATACGGATTTTACCAGAAACGTGGGCAGTGATTTGGTGCCCATTTTCAAGAGTTACCTTGAACATTGAATTTGGTAGGGCTTCTGTAACTGTTCCCTTTAATTCTATGACATCACTTTTTGACATTTTCGTCTCCTTCAATCGTTAATATCTTATATCCATCATCTGTAATAACTATGCTATGTTCAAAGTGAGCACTGTCAGATTTATCAGCTGTCACTGTTGTCCAGCCATCAGCTAAGATTCTCACGCCACTTCTTCCAACATTTACCATTGGTTCAATAGCTAAAGTCATTCCTTTTCTTAAAACTGGTCCATGACCAGCAGCTCCATAATTTGGAACCATTGGATCCTCATGCAAGTTTCTACCAACTCCATGGCCAGTAAAGTCTTTAACAACACTATAGCCACGTGAAGTTACATATTCTTCAACTGCATGAGATATATCTGATAAACGGTTTCCTGGTTTTGCGAAGGATAGTCCACAAAATAGAGCTTCTTTAGTAACCTTCATTAGCTCGATTCGTTTTGGACTAACCTCACCAACACCATGAGTCATGGCACTATCTCCATGGTAGCCTTTATAACAAGCACCAATATCGATAGAGATAATATCACCATTCTTTAATTTAATTTTATCACTTGGAATTCCATGAATGACAACATTGTTAATTGAAGCGCAAATTGAAGCAGGATAGCCTTCATAATTTAAAAATGATGGCGTTGCTCCATGTGATGTAATCACATCATAAGCAATCTTATCAAGCTCAAGTGTTGAAATGCCCGGTTTAATCGCGTCCTTAATAGCCTTATGAGCTAGGGCCACAATTCTACCAGCCTCAACCATCAATGCAATTTCGCGTTCACTTTTGATTGAAATCATTTACTTCCTCCAAGTCTCCTTGATATCATT
>LVBR01000042.1 GCA_001604495.1 Acholeplasmatales bacterium Tener_01
TTTTAAAAAATCTTTTTCGATTATTTTAACATTATCACGGTTAAGATTATCGTTAAGAATTTTAACCATGTCACTATCAACTTCAAAGCATAAAACCTTTTTAGCGTTTTGTGATAGTGCTTCAGTTAACGATCCAATTCCAGGCCCTATTTCAATAACACCATCATTTAGGTTGACATTCGCTTCGGTCACAATTCTTTTAACAACATTACTATCAACTAAAAAGTTTTGTCCAAAGCCTTTTTTAGCGTGTAAATTGTATTTATCTAAAATTGCTCTTGTTTCTTTTAATGTTGCAATCATACATATCACCATCACTACATATAAATTCTATCACAATACTTTTTTTAAATAAAGAAAAAAGGTAGTATGGGACTACCATACCACCTATTTTTTAAATTTAGTATAAGTATTATTTATAACTTAATACCATGTCACCAACGTATAGATATACACTTCCGCTAACTGGGCTCTTTGTAACAACAACTACTGAAACAGCGTTGATTGGATCAAATGTGAAGTCTTTAGCTTCAAGTCCGCTTGTTACAGGGAATGTATAGAATTCATCAGCAGAACCTAATAGATAAGTTCTATTTCCATTAGCATCAATTAAGAATAGCTTGATTGGCATATCAGCTGCATTAGAGAAATAGTTACCCATCTTTAATGTTAATGAATTAGCAAGTCCTAGAGGATCGCCATTCTTATTATATGTATACATATGAGTCATGCTGTAACCACCAACGAAGTTAACAACTTTAACGCCATCTTTTTCACGGCAGTTCATTTGGCCAGTTACTACATCCCATTGACTAGTATACTTTTCTTGAGTCCAAAGTGGGCTAGCGTATGGGCTTCCAACAGTTCCATCTTCGAAGAATGTTACGTTAGCTTTTTCTTCAGCTTCTTCAGGGGCTTTAGCGTTTGCGAATAAGTTGAATTTGCTTGTCTTAGAGTTGTAGTTGTAGATATAAACTACAAGTTCAACTTGTTGACCATCTAATTTAGCTAATTCTTCTTTATCAGCAGCAGTTAAATATAAGCTATTTCCTTCAGCTGCATTTACATATCCACTACTATTAACAGCGATTGTTAAGATTGTCTTATAAGCTTTTCCGTAAATTGTTACATCAGTAGGATCTAAAGCGTTAAGAGCGTCTAGTGTGATTGTAACAGGTTTAGGAGCATATTTACCACTTCCTGTTAAAGTGATAACTGGGTTAGCAATTTGACGTCCACTATTGTATGTTCCCATTGCACCAGTAACTGATACATAGTCACCAACTTGGAACTTGTCGATGTTAACGTTCTTACCACTGTATACGAATAATGATTGAGTACCATCAGTGATTACTAGACCTGTTCCAGGAACACATACACTGATTTGTCCATCAACAGCAACAGCAGCTTTATCAGCTAAAGCAACAGCTTCAGTTAATGAAACAGCACCTTCAGTCTTATTTAATTCAGCTTTTCCTTCCTTAACAGATACATATGTACCTAAGAACCACATATCATATCCTTCAGTGAAGTATGAGTAGATTGGACAAACAATTTCAATTGTTTTGCCATCTAATTCTGCGAATTCAGTTAATTTGCCTGCGCTGTACCAATACATTCCATCAGAACCGTCATCAAATACTACATATGAATTAGTGTAGCTTCCAGAAGTTCTATTTTCAACTTTAACTGTTAACTTAACTAATAATCCATAGTAACGATTTGCATAAGCTTCTTCTTCAGATGCAGGTTTAGCTAAATCAGAACCGTGAATTAATACAGGTTCCATAACTTTGATGTCTTTGTCAATCTTAGAAACATCTTCAGCTTTTGCAGACATTTGTAATGTATATTGCTTAGAAGTGTATTTAGTAGGAGTACCAATAACTCTTACATTGTCACCAATTTCATAACCAGTGAATTTAACTCTTACATAAACAACACCAGTCTCATCAGCGATAAATCCATATCCACTCTTATCAGTAGCAATTAATTTACCTTCTAACATGTAAACTTTCTTTTCATCAGCTGCACATGCTTTAAGGATTTCTTGAGCTTTAGAAGGAGCTAATGCAGCAACTTTAACAGTTACTTTAACATCTTTTTCCTTGCTTCCTGCAACGATATGAGCAGTTAATTCAACATCAGTAGCTTCAATTGGATAGCTTACGATCTTACCTTCATTGTCGATTAGATCAGTGTTTCCACTAGCCCAAGTGATTGTAGCACCTTGAGGAGTTGAATCAAATAATTGT
>LVBR01000043.1 GCA_001604495.1 Acholeplasmatales bacterium Tener_01
AAAAGGACAGGTCCTTGGGAGTCGACTTTTACAACTATTGCAATAATAATCAATGGCAAAAGAAGTATAATAATCATCAGCAAGGCAATAATAAAATCTATGATTCTTCTAAAAAAGAAATATAATCTATACATAAATCACCTATCATCCACAATATCGTGAACAATTTCAATCAAATTTTCTCTATTTTTATTAAAATGTGCGACATCTATATTTTTTTCGAATTCACGAAATCGCCTCATATTATCAGTAAATGTTTTCTCAATCTCGCTCAATGGTTTTGTCTGATCGCAGAACCCCCTAGATAGGATTGCCCTCGTTGAGCCAAGTCTGTAGTGTTCCATAATAATCATTTCTGCAGGAATCAATCCATCACCAAGATGAGAAATTCCCCCAAATCCATAAGGGATCTGTTTTTTCTTTATTTTGTCTATTATTCTTTCAACAGTTCCGTTTGTAAGAAGTTCAAACATAAATTTCAAACCGTAGCTTAAATGAAGATCATTCAAGCCAATATGTATTTCATCTATACCATTAAGTTTCAAAACCTCATCTAAACATCCTTCTGCTTCTTTGGTTTCTAACAAAAGAGAAGTTTTTACTCTTCCATCTATTGCTTTAATAAAGTTTTTGACCTCTTCAACGCTTTTCCACATTGGCAACATGATTATTTGAGCACCAGCATTTATGACAGCATCTATTTCTCTTTTAGACTCAAAATTCCAAGGATTAATTCTTACAAGCATTTCAGCTTTTGTTAACTTTGGTGCAATAGTCTCAATGTCTCTAATCTCATGATGCGATTTTACAGAATTAATATTGTGTTGTCTTTCTTCTTTACCAAGTGTTTCAAGGTCTATCCAAATCCTATCAACCCCGGCTTTTTCAGCGATTAAAGCTATATTTAAATTGTTTGTTATATAAAAAACCTTTAATCCCATTTGTAATCCTTTCAACCGGTTTGTCTTATTATTTTCTCATTTTTCTATTTGCTACCCTATCAATTATGATGTCTTCCATATCATCTTTTAAGTCATCTCTCTTTAATGCAAATGCGACTGTTGCTTCTAAGAAACCTCTCTTAGTACCGACATCATATCTTGTACCACTAAATTCACAAGCATAAACTTTTTCAAATTCGGTTAGTCTTCTAATGGCATCTGTTAGTTGAATTTCACCACCAACTCCTGGTTCTTGAGTTTCAAGAAGTTCGAAAATTTTAGGTGTTAGAATATATCTACCAAGTACAGCATAATTACTTGGTGCATTTTCTTGTGGTTTTTCAACCATTCCCTTAATCTCAACTAAGCTAGTATTCGTCTTATCAACTGGATCAATTATTCCATATTTATTCAAATCATAAAATGGAACTCTTTGAACTCCAACAACACTACTATTAGTCTTTTCATATGCTCTAATTAGTTGACTAATTGCTGGATCGCGATCATTATCAACAATATCGTCACCAAGTAATACCGCAAACGGTTCGTCCCCAACAAAACTTTTAGCACATAAAATTGCATGTCCTAAGCCTTTTTGTTCTTTTTGACGAACAGAATACAAATTAGCAATATTACTAATTGATTTAACTAGTTCTAATTCTTTTTCTTTTCCTGAATGTTTTAAAAATCCTTCTAGTTCCCAACTACGATCAAAATAGTTCTCAATTGATGATTTTTGGCTATTAGTGATAATTAAGATATCAGTAATACCACTTTTAACTGCCTCTTCAACAATATATTGAATAGTAGGTTTATCAATAATTGGTAACATTTCTTTTGGCATTGATTTTGTTGCGGGAAGGAATCTTGTTCCATATCCTGCTGCAGGAATAATTGCTTTTCTAATTTTCATGTCTTACCCCAAAAAATTAATTATTTTATCTTTGCTAATATTAATTGATGCTAAATTCTTTAGCATTTCATCTTGATGGTTATAACTTGCGATAAGTATTCCATCATAATCAAATCTACTAGCATCATTTAAAGATATTATTTTAATATCACTTAGTTTCTTACCAACTTTAGTTTTATCATCATCGATGATTCCAATAACATTAATCTTAATGTTTCTTTCAAGTTTAATGATATATAAGAATAATTCGCAGACTTCACCAGCACCATATAGTAATATATTTTTATATCCCCTCTCATATAAGTCATATAAGAAAGGTAATACATTACCTTTTGCTTCGTTATAAACTCTTAGACTATCTTTTAAATATTTGATATTTAAATTCTTCTTTTCTTTTAAACCACGTTTAGTGACTTTATAAATCAAATCTTTTCTTGAATTATAGATTCTTTCAATCTTTCCTTCTTTTTCATATATTTCAAGATATTTATTGACTAAAGTCGCACTAACCCCTAAAGATTTAGCAATTAATCTTTGGGTTGCATTAGGATTATTTTCGATAATCGTCATAATCAAATATTCACGATAAAGCGGTGTTGGATTAAAAAAGTTGTTTTGTGACATAAATACCCCTTTTTGCGTTTGTATTATAACATAAATTGTTAACAAAGTAAACAATAATTGTTAACAAAGTAAACATTTTTTATTATTCTAAATCCGTTTTCTTAAATAATTCTTTATAAATAGCTTGAGCAGCCTTTTTTCCAGCTCCCATAGCTCCAATTACAGTAGCTGAACTGGTAACAACATCGCCACCAGCATATATATTTTTGTGTGAAGTTTGTTGGTGATCATTAACTATTATTAATGATTTATC
>LVBR01000044.1 GCA_001604495.1 Acholeplasmatales bacterium Tener_01
TGAGTTTATCCTAAAACTTATCCAAAAGAAAATGGAAGAAAAATTCTAGGTGACAATTTGTCACCTTTTGTTTTTACCAATCTTGACAACGTGTCATTTTTTTGTTAGAATGGAAATAGAAGGTGAAAGGTATGATATCACAAACATTTTTAAATCTTAAAGAAGAAAAGAAGGAACGAATCATTCAAGCTGCCAAAAAGGAATTCAGTAGAGTACCTATTGATAAGGCATTAGTATCTAATATTATTCGTGATAGTAATATTCCAAGAGGATCATTTTATCAATACTTTGAAAATATTGATGATTTATTTGTTTATATAATAGATGAGATGTATGAAAAAGCATTAGATGAAATTGGAGTAGTTAAGGAAAACGAAAACTATTTAGATGGATTAAAGGATGAATTTTATCATCTTTTATCAATACTTGATAATAATGAGAACCGTCAATTTAATCTAAATATCTATATGTCATTTGTTAATAACTCATATCCAAATAGTAAGCTTATGAATGAAATGAATAAACTTAAAGTAGCTGACGGGGCGAATGTTCCAAGTGATTTAAAGAAATTAGCTAACTCTAATATCTTTTTAGGATTAGTTGAAATGGCATATATCACATGCTTGAAAGATTTCATTTTAAAAGGCCAAGATAAGGAAATAGTCTTTAGTGAATATAAGAATTATTTGGATTATATTAAAAGGTCGATTATAAAAACTAATAACTTAGGATAAATCAATTCTTGTAAAAATCGGTAAAAAGTGGTAGAATAGTTAAGCAAAGCAAAAATATTCATTATAAAAATGGATTATAGGAGAAAAAAATGAAAAATACAATTAGAAAAGTACTATTAATTATGTTAGTTATTATAACAGTGTTTATATATGGTTGTAGTTGTAAGGACGACCCTACACCAACACCACCATTCCCTATCGATAAGGATGATGTTGTATATATGACTGTTAAACAAGGTGACTTATCATACGATATTTATAAGAGTGATATGTACATCAACATGAAAAACAAATATGGTACAGGTGTTATCGTTGACTGGGCTGATGAATTAATATTAAAGAGCGTTGGTAAACGTGAATTATATAATTCATTGTTTGGTAAAAGCGACAAGTTCGATGAATATGATAATACTCCATATTGGGATAAAGTAAATGACGATGCAGCAAGAAACCTAATGGAATCAGAAAAGTTCCCTAATGGTAGAAGCGGTTTAACAACTGAAGAAATTAAAGCTAGAGAAACTGAATTTAGCGATAACTTTGCAGTATACGGATATTTCACTGAAGAAGATATCATTTACTATTATCATAAGAAACTTGCAATGAATGAAATTGCTAAAGATTATCAAGAATTATATCGTAGTAATATCGATTTCGAACCAAGTCAATATCAAAATAGTTATCTTGGAAACTACTATAATGAATTCTATATGATTTTAATCCCATTTACTTCTTCAACAAGTTACACTGAAACCTTGAAGAATATGGGAATTAGTGTTCAAGCCGGAACTACAGAAAAAGCTAAATGGGTTTGGGATGACACTAAGGTTGCCTTAACTGTTAATGAAGTTGTTGAAGCTTATTTAGAAATATATGAAAAGAGCTTCTTATTCAAGAAGAGCGTTAGCGAAGCTGATAAGCTAGTTAATGGTGTTGACTACACTGTTGAAGATGGAAAATATGTATTCAATACAACTGATGAAGGCAAATTGTATTATTCAAAAGATATGGTTAAATACTTAGATAGTGATTTATATAAATTATTATCTAATGAATTTAGTGCATACTCTAAGGATTCAACAAACGAAAACAATACTTGGTATTGGGCTCAAGGATATGAATTTGATGGCAAATGCTATACTGCTTTGTTATTAAAGAAGATTGATAAGATGCCATATGAAGAAGCAAAACCTCTTATTAGAGAAAAGCTACTTGCATCTGAAATCAATGACGAATTTGCTGGAAACACAATGCTTACATTAAGACAAGTATTTGGATTAATGATTTATGATGTATTCCTTCAAACAGGTTATGCTAATACTTATGGAAGTGGATCTATTCCTGAACTTGAAGTTGATAACGGTGACGTTGTTGTTACATTCAAAGATACATTGTTAAAGAAAGATGACCTATTTAACTTATTAGATAAACGTTTTGGTGCTGATACTGCTATTGAACTTGTTAACTATTACAATGCATTATATGATAAAGAAATCAATAATGTATATGATTTAACAAAAGAAAACGCATCAGACAGAATTCTAAACAAAGAAAGATGGGAATATGCTTGGGAAACAGCTGAAATGGAAAAGAAAGACTTTGAAAGTGGCACATATTTGAAATATGGTTATGCACCAAGCTATGGTTGGGAAAACTTCCTTGAAGCTATTTACAATGTTCGTAGTACTCAAGAACTTGCATATCATTATTTAAGAGAAAACTGTCTATATGATTATTTAGTTAAGAAATATAATATTAATAACTATGGTGAAGAATCACTTCTTTGGAGCAAAACTGTTGCCAAGATGAACGAAAGATTTGAAACTGAACACTATGCAAATGGTATGGTTGTTGAATTATATATCTTAGATGAGAATGGTAATCGTGGTAAAGTAAGTGATTATAACGAAACTCAAAAAGCTTTAATTAAAGAATTATATGAAAAGATCGTTGACTTACTAAATAAAAACCCTGAAAATTATTTAGATGATGCTAACGATTTAGTCGAATACTACAACTTATCAGGATATAAAGTAAGAACTGATTACAGTACACAATTCTTAGGAATTGATTTTAGTAAATATAAGAGTGTCGGTATTCAAATCGGTATCGATAACTTAGGTACATTCTCATATGATGATATGACTGAAGAAATCGGTGCTGTTGCTAAGAAGATTTGGGAAGAAAACGTTCCAAGTGAAGAAGTTATTATCTACGGAAAAGATGAAGATAAGTATAACTATATCGAAGCTGAAAGAGCATACTTCGTTTATATCAATATAAATAATATTGCACCAACTAACGTTGAAGGTAGATACCTACCTACATTTGAAGAATGTGCAAAATATTTAGAAGGATATTACGCAAGACTTGATAAGAAAGATTATGAAATCAGTGAAGAAGTTTATAACTTAGTTGGAGTATATTATTTCCCAATTTACACTGAACAAATTGGTATTTACGCTACTGCATTAATGTTCTATAACGCTCAAGCTAACTATGAAATTAACTTAAAATTAGCAAGTTATAGTATGGATACATATCGTAGAGTATTAAATATCAATATTAAAGATTGTGATAGTAAATTACAATATCACTTAACATATTAAAATATAAGCTGGCAAGTTATTTGCTGGCTTTTTTATATTTGATTTAAGGGTGTTTTTATCATATAATAAAGTTGGGTGATAAGAATGATTGATAGAAGTAGTGTTATTTTTGGAAACAAAATCGATGAAAAAACTATTAAAAGTGCCACTAAAAGCAAAGAGAAGTATCTAAAAAAATACGGTAATGATTTAGATAAAGATTATAAGATTGGCTTTTCTAATATTAATACTCTTGATTTTTTAGATGCATCTAACATTATCTTTTCTGATAAAAATGAAAAGTTTAGTGACAATGCATTGATTGTTGGGAATATTAGAATGGGATTTGGTCACTATCGTATTTCAATTGCGATGGCTAGTTGCGCTCGTGCCCTTGGGTATAAACCTTATTGGCTTGATTTAGCATCATTTGATGCAACAGGATCTAAGATGATTCGTGAACAAAACGATATGTATTCTTTGGCATCTAGAATCAGCCAAAAATCAAAGTTATTTAATAAGATCGTTTGGGAACCACTTAATTCTGAAGGCTTTAAAAAGATTACATATAACGCTAAAGACCAAAAGAATAGTGAGTTACTTGTACCAATTTTTAAAAACATTCCAAAGGATATTCCATATATTGCAACCCATGTATGGCCAAGTCAAGGAGCAATCCATGCTGGTATGACGCATGTTGTGAATGCAATACCTGATAATTGGCCTATGGGATTACATCTATCTGAAGGCGCAATTCATGCTGTTCAAACACCATTTGCATACCTTGGTTATAAGACTTTAGATGGTTTTGCTAAATGTCCACTTAAAGGAATAAGCGAAAATGAATTGAAGATGGTTGGATGTTTTGTTGACCATGAACTTTTGGTTGACTTAAAAGGTGATAATGAAAGACGAATTGATAGATTAGAAAATAACAAACCAGTTAGAATTTTAATGACTGTTGGTGGTGCTGGTGCGGGCTTTGAAATGTATTTTGCAATGATTAAGCATTTAATTCCGTATATCAACGACCAAAAAGTAGCATTATTTATCAATTTTGGTGATCACAAAAATGTTTATGAGAAACTTCAAGATAAACTTGATGGCTTTAAGACTAACAATTATTTTGATGAATATCAAAAACTTAAAGATTTGGCTTTAGAAATAAAAGAAAAAGATGTGTATGGCATCCATGCAATCTATAATAAGAATATATTTGAAGCTGTTTATTCAACAAACCTACTAATGCCTTTGTGTGATCTATTAATCACTAAACCAAGTGAACTAGCATATTACCCAATTCCTAAACTATTTATGAAGCATATTGGCGGCCATGAAGTTTACGGCGCAATTAACGGAAGAGAAAAGGGCGATGCCACAGTTGAATGCCCAACAAAGGCATCAATTTGTAAGATGCTAGATAGACTACTTAGTGATAAAGAGATATTAGTTCATATGTGCCATCAAATAGATAAACTAAAAGAAGATGGATTCTATAATGGTGGATATGAATGTGTTAAACTTGCCACAAATAAATAAACGAAAAAAAGGATATCATTTTTTAGGTGATATCCTTTTTTAGTCTATTAAATAAATAGGATAGTTAATAAACGGAGAATGATAAGGGATTTATTTAATAGAATTATAAACTTCTATAAACTCATCTTGACTATTTGTATCTGATGAGAATACATAAGTAACATTTTTATCAACCCATTTGATGTAATATTCACTATCAATTGATAGGACGCTATCATTACTATATGTAGTATCAAATAATGGGTCAGTATCTTTAATATTATATTTTTCGATATTTTTTGTTGCGACGGCTAGTAAGTAATAGTTACTATAATTATATACGAATGTATATGAAGCAAGGGTGTTTGAAGTATCATATGAATATTCTTCATCAGTAACTTCCAAGCTTGAACTAATAATATTATAACCACTAGCGTTATTTACAGATAAAGCACTATCATATACAATTTCATCACTTTCAAGGCCAGGTTCAAATCCTGATTGTTTATTACCATAATCATCATTTTCTGGTTCCATTACGCTTGGTGCTGGTGCATGAGGTTCAGCGTCATGTTCATTTGGTGCATATGATTTAGCAAAGCCTCTTCCAAATGCAACTGGAATTAGTATGCATATTGCAACTAATACCACCATACCAAATGATAAGGCGAATCTAGCACGATAGAAAAACGACCTT
>LVBR01000045.1 GCA_001604495.1 Acholeplasmatales bacterium Tener_01
AGCATAGAATTAAAAGATAGAATAAGAAAGATTTCAAAGGAAAGAAATGTTGATTTTAATACTTTATTATGATTATATAATAGAATTTAGATTAAAATCTAAATTCTTTTTTTTACGATTTACCCATATGGGTATTTGAAATACCCTTTCCAATTAAAACTATTCAAATAATCCTTGACATTTCGCCCTATTTTTAGTATAATATTCAAGGAAACTTACTATGGTTGTCTAATATATAACTATGGCGGAAGGAGAAACGAAATGAAAAAAGGAATTCATCCAGCTTATCACAAAGTAACTGTTACTTGTACTACATGTGGTAACACATTCGAAACTGGTTCTACTCTTAAAGAACTACGTGTTGATACTTGCTCTAAGTGTCATCCATTCTACACAGGCGAACAAAAATTCGTTGCTGCTGCAGGTAGAGTAGAAAGATTCAATAAACGTTTAGAAAAGAAAGAATCAAAATAAGTAATAAATTAACAACACAATGGTGTTGTTTTTTTATTTATATTTAGTGCTTAAATCTAGCATCTTTTTATAAAGAAAAAAGTGCCATTTTGGCACTTTTATTTTTTCTTTGGTGCTAGATAGCACCTTATTATTTAGAATTGAACTTTTGGAGCTTCTCTTTGAGCTTCATCAGTAACATTGAAATATTCAGCAGGTTGGAATCCAAAGAATCTAGCAATAATTAGTCCAGGGAATCTTTCAACCATATTGTTATATCCCATTGCTGTATCATTATAGAATTGACGAGTGTAACTGATCTTGTTTTCAGTATCCTTCAAGTCATTCATTAAAGTCTTAAAGTTTTCATTAGCTTGAAGTTGAGGATATTGCTCAGTAACAACAAGAAGTCTAGAAAGTGCTCCACTTAATCCTTTTTCAGCTTCAGCCATACCTTTAACATCGCCTTTTTGGCTAGCAGATTGATATAAGCCTCTAGCTCTAGCAAATTCTCCATAAATTGCTTCTTCATGTTTAGCATATCCCTTAACTGTTTCAACTAAATTAGGGATTAAGTCAAATCTTCTTTTCAATTGAACATCAATTTGACTCCATGCATTTTTAACTTTATTTCTTGCTACAACTAATTTGTTATAACCAGAAATCATTGCGATAACTAAAACTACTACAAGAAGTAAGAATACTCCTCCAATAATCCAACCAACAATTCCTAAAAACATTTATTTACCTCCTTGTTTTTATTCATTTTATTAGCGGCTTCTTCCACCGCCGCCACCGCCACCGAATGATGATCCACCACTGAATCCTCCTCCATGACCGCCTCCACTAGAACTACCAGCTCTAGCCGCCGCAATCGTAGAGATTGAGCGTGTCTTAGCTTGAGTGTAAGTGTGACTTATAGTGTTATATAAATAGAAGTTTGTTCTTCTATTGTAATAATAACCCCGCATAAATGTTGCTTCATTATCCATGTCAATGTCTTTTAGTTTAACTCTTAACTGTTCCATTACTTTATCACTGATACCAAATACAGTTGCATAAACTAAATATTTTTCCCAAATGATAATTCCTGGCATTGGATAATCTTCAAAATGACTGAACTCTTCTAAGAATTTCTTAAAAGCATTCCATTTAGCATATTCTTCATTGCCACTTTTACTTCTTTTCTTGATTGTTGAAAGATAGATAAAGTAGACTGCTGCAAGAGTTCCTATAACAACGTAATTAATACCACATTCAATATTAAGTAGTGATGAAATGATAAAGATAATAATTCCAACTAAAACAAACACCGCAATGAATATACCGTTTTTACTCATTGCTTTTTGTTTAGCATTTTCAAAATAGTTGTTTTTGCTATATTCTTTCTTAACTTCATTAATATATCTATTACTCATCGCCATTAGTTTATTGGCTTCACTTTCTTTTTTACCAAACTTACTAATAGTCTTAGTATTAACACTTCTACCATCACCAATAGTATTAATGAAGAATTCAATAACACATCTTTCGTGAGGTAATAAGTCATTAATATTAATATTTTCGTTTAAAGATATATCAAAGTCAGGATCTTTATCAGTTATTTCATAACCTTTATCACTTAAAACTAGTATCTTACGATTTATCAAGTCTAAAATTGTGGCAGTAACTGATTCATCTTTAACACTACCAAAATTCATCAGGTACCCAACATCAGCTGGATTCTTTTCGTTTGGTGGTTCTCTTAAGTATTCTTTATCAAATACTGCTTTATATTCTTTATCAAACTTAAAGTAAGTGTAGACAATAATAAGTGCCGTAATTGGAATAAGTAATATCGTAATAATATTAATAATCATTGCAGCATAATATTGCTTATTTGAGTCATTTGATAGTTTTGTTTCATATTCAACAACATCACTTAGTTTTAATCCACTAATTTTATGACTACTTGATATATTACTAACTATATCACTAGGAAACGCAACTCTAACCTCAATATTATCTTCTTCTTTGATGTTTCTTGCATCAATCAAAATATTTTGATTATCAACTATTTTTACTCTACCATTACTAGTTCCATGGCCCCAAGATAATATATCTTCTTTAGTATATGTGTTTGAAGGCAAGTGTATTTCAATAGCAGCACTTTTTACTTTTGACTCAGCATACTTAAAGAATACCCAGTTAAGTTCACTAAAATCATCAAAGCTTGTAACTGCACCATTAATCTTATAAGTGTAGGTGAATGCTTTTGTTCCCTTCATTCCTCCTTCACCTAAATCAACGAATAATGATTCACAACTACTATCATATGGATCACATTCAATTGGGTCACCTCTTTCGTCAAGGTCACCATTAAATGAATATCCAACTGTATAGTCTTTTCCCACCTCAAGTACCAAATCATTATTAATATCAATAACTTCAATTGAAACACTCTCTTTTTCAAATGTAGTTACATCACTCGAATAATTTAAATTCCTAACTAATGGATTGCTACTATGATTTTTACTATATGGAATATCACGAAATCTTACACTATAGTCACTTGGATATTTAATAATCCAAGTTTCAGTAACTTCCATATTACCATATGAATCAATATTAACAACAGCATTATAGCTTTTTACTTTAATATTGCTTTCACTTATTAAAACAACAATTCCTGTCAAAACAAGAGTTATCATAATGAGTACGAAGACCCATTTAATAATACCACTATTTTTTTTCATAGTTCCTCCAACTTGCCCCAGACACCAAACTGTGGAATATATTTAAATTCCATCATTTCTTTAGTTATTGGATGAGGGAAAGATAGATAATAGCAGAATAATCCAATATCATCATTGTAATTAATTCCTTTGTATCCATATTTGTAATCATTTAATAGAGGATGGTTATTTAAGGCAAATTGACTTCTAATTTGATTAAATCTTCCTGTAATTAGATTGACACTAACCAAACTATAGTCAATATTATCTAATTTAAACTGTTTAATTAGACTGTATTCAAGTATTGACTCTTTGCCATTTTCACTTTCTATTGCTAGATTATCTTTCTTCTCAAGTTTATTTATTAAGCGTCCACTTTCAACGCTACCTAAACAAATAGCAAAGTATTTCTTACTAAACTCGTGATTTCTTATACTAGCACTAAGTCTACTTGCGCCTTTACTGGTTTTAGCAAAAACCATCACACCACCGACTCTTCGATCAAGCCTATGGACTAAACCTAAATAAACATTACCACTCTTTTGGTACTTCTCTTTAAGATAATCTTTAATGATAGTTAACATATCAATATCATCAGTATTATCTTTTTGAGAAAGAATATCTTTAGGTTTTATAACAACAATTATATGATTATCTTCATATAAAACATTTAAATCAGTTTTCATCATAAGCTGCTTCAATTAATGGAGTTAGTTTTTCAATATCTTTATTCGTATTTATTAGATACTTCTTATATCCCATACTATTCTTTAAAACAACATATAATCCATCTTGATAATATATGTACATGAAGTTTTTAATCCTACGATAAGATACACAACCATTTAAGAATGATTTACTTACTTCATCTGATAAAGAATAAACGGCATCATCTAATAAATTATAAAGTCTATTAAGATTAATATCGTCACTAAACTTAACACTGCTACCTACAAAGTTTTGATATATCTTTTCAAGTAATACAATTTCTTTGTCTAAAACCATGCACTTGATTAAGTCAATATCAAAAGGCAAGAAGCTTATTGCTTTACCATCATATTCAGTGTATTCTTCACCAATTGCGATTAGTCTAGGATCATATATTAATTCTTTAGCACTATCTCCAAGTTTTTCCTTAAACAAAACTTTTATTTTACCAATGTTTTGGCGAATATAATCTAAGTATTCCAAACCTTTGTTGATAGTTTGTCCGAATTTGGAAGTATGATATTCAATAACAACAATTCGTCTATCTTCATCATATCCAAGGCTTTCAACTATCTCACCATTTTTATTAGTAATATTGATGTTAGAAAAAACAATAGTAACTCCAAGTAATTCTAAAGCATTTCTTTCAATTAAATCTTGAAGTTCATATTTTAGTAACTTTGTTCTTTTTAAATCTTTATTTTTCTTTAAATTAAATAAACGAATGTCGCTCATAATATCACCTTATTCCCATTTATGGAATTTACCTTCGCGCTCGCGCTTAGCCTCTTCTGTTTCTTCTTCCTTTTTTTCAAACCCAAACAAAAGTGGTGTATAGAAAAAAACTAGTGGAAATAAAATCATAAGGGCTATTATCAAAACAATTCCCTCAAGGGTTACAAATGCTACAACAATCCCAGCGATTATTGCAATTAGTATTAACCACCTTTTCCACATAGTCTTATTCTTATTCTTCTTTAGCTTCTTCTTCCACTTCTTTAGAAGTGTTTTCTTCAGAAGTATTTTCTTCAGAAGTAGCTTCTTCTATCACTTCTTCTGGCTTAGCTTCTTCAGTAGCCTCACTAGTAACAGTTGTCTCTTCTAACACTTCAGCTTCAACTGCATCGCTACTTTCTGATGCAACTTCTTCTTCAATTACTGGATCAATATAATTGATTTCAGGAATTGGGCGTTTAACGATTTCTTTATTTAAAACCTTGTAAGGTTTTGTTTCGCACTTTTCTTTGATTAATGCTTGTAATTCTTCAAAGTCGCCTTCTAAGAATGCTTCTAAATTCTTTTCTAAAATGATTGGAGTATTATTAGTTAAGAATAAGAAGTAATATCCAGGAAGTTCACAAATTTCACTAACAAATGCCCAATCATATTCTTGAGGTTTGTTAGGTCTTGTGCATACTGTGATTGTAATCTTTTCACTATCAAGTTCAATAACTTCAGTTAATAGTGGACGAGTACGGAAATAATTTCTTAAGTGTTTATCTAAATTTCTTTCAATTGTAACCATTTGGAAGATAGTGTATGCGGTAATTAGACCGAAAGCAACTGGCCAAATGTAATTTGGACCATTTTCACTCTTCAAACTAGAAATAAATAGATATGTGCCAACACCTAATGAAAAGACAATAAGTATGATATATAAAAGTATAGTCTTTCTCTTATATTTCATAAGATAAAGATTTAAGTACTTCATTGTCTTATAATCAAATTTAGTTTGCATTTTAATATTATTCATAATAATCCTCCGATTTCTTAATAATTATACCATATTACCAAATTAAAAAAAATATATATTTATGACAAAAAGCAAAAGAATATTTCATTTTACTAGTTCTTTTGTTATAATTATGGAGGTATTAGGAGGAATTAATTATGAAAGTTTTTATGAGTGTTGATATTGAAGGTATCAATGGAATCTGTTCTTGGGATGAAACTGAACGTGGTGAAGCAAGATATCTTGAATTTCAAGCAGAACTTCAAAGAGAAGTAAACGCCGCTTGTAAAGGTGCACTAGCAGCCGGAGCTACTGAAATTGTAATTAAAGATGCTCACGACAGTGCTCGTAACCTTAATTGTTTAGATTTGCCTAAAGAAGCGCGCTTACTACGTGGTTGGGTTGGAACTCCTTGCTCAATGATGGCAGGACTAGATGAATCATTTGATGCGGTTATGTTTGTTGGATACCACTCACCATCAAGATCAAATCAAAATTCATTATCACACACAATGAATACAACAAGAGTATTTGAAGTTAAAATCAACGGCATTCAAACTAGTGAATTTTATATCAACTCATTATATGCATCATATCTAGGTGTTCCAGTTGCGTTCTTATCAGGTGATAAACACCTAACTGAATTAGTTAAAGAACAAAACGAAAACATTGAAACTGTTGTATCAAAAGAAGGCGTTCATGGTGGAGTAATCAGTCCACATCCATCAATCACATGGAGCCAAATCGAAGAAGGCGCTAAGAAAGGCTTACAAGGAGACCTATCTAAGAAAATGGTACCACTTCCAAAGAAATTTAAGATTGAAATTCAATACAAGAAACATAATGATGCTTACAACGCTTCATTCTTCCCTGGATGTAAGTTAGTTGATACTGATAAGATTGCATTCGAAACTAATGATTACTATAAAGCATTAGTTATGTTTAAGTTCTGTCTATAAAAAAGTGATATTTAGATTAGGCCTAATATCAACGATTTTTATTTCGTAGGTATTAAGCCTTTTTTTATTGTTTATATAACAATATAAATGTTGTGTACATAAAAAAATGACATACGGATAATTATTTTGTAGATTTGTAGATTTTTCGTCTCAATTTTGATATAGTTTTGCTTGAGGTAATGGATGCATGAGTGAATATGGAATTATTGAATTTAAAAATGATAATATCGAATTATCTGTGAATGTTTCACCAAAAGAAGATACAGTTTGGTTAACCCAAAAACAAATGTCAATTTTATATGATACAAGTGTTGATAATGTAAGTCTTCATATAAAGAATATTTTTAAGGATTTGGAATTAGATAATTCAGTTGTCGAGGAATCATCGGTAACTGCTTCTGATGGAAAAAAATATAGATTTGATAATGAGATGATTAATCTTTTAGTAAAATTGAAATGGTGGGATAAATCAATAGAAGAAATAAAAGAATTAATTCAATTGTTATCAAATCCAGATATAGATTATGTAAAAGAAGAATTAAAAAATGCACCAATAATTGAAATGGTGCATTTTTTAGCCTCTATAAGGTGTGCTCATTGGTAGCACTTT
>LVBR01000046.1 GCA_001604495.1 Acholeplasmatales bacterium Tener_01
ACAATTAAATAGGCTGATATATTTGATTTATAGATAATCTTCTGTGGCAAGGGATAAAAGAATTCGGAATAAATACATATATAAATAAATATTTACATAATTTAGCTAATTTTTGAATATTTATGCCCGTTTTTATTATAAACAGCTATTTCAAATAAAGTGTTGATAAATCGTGAAATTTTGTGGATAAAAAGGGGAAAACTCCTATTTAGATTAATTGGGCCTTAAAAAACGATTCTAGAGGGAATTTTAGGGCAAAAAACTTAAAATTAGTACTAGCATTTTACAGCGTTTTGTGGTAGAATATAATATATAGAAAAGAGGACTCGTTATGGAAGATGTAAAAATAACTACTGAATTTATCACATTAGGTCAATTGTTGAAATATTGTTCAATCATTTCAAGCGGTGCAATGGCTAAAGAGTTTTTGATGGAAAACGAAGTGCTTGTTAATGGTGAAAAAGAAGACCGTAGAGGTAGAAAGATCTATCCAGGATACGAAGTCACAGTAAAAGGAAGAGTTATTAAGGTAGATAAATAGATGTTTTATATAAAAAGCATTAAAATTGGTAATTTTAGGTGCTATAGTGATTACTATCAAGAGTTCTCGCCTAAGATTAACATCATTATAGGAGAAAATGCAGTTGGAAAGACCAGTCTAATTGAGGCAGTGTATGCTTTAGGCCTTACAAAATCTCATAAAACAAGCAATGATTATGAAATGATAAAAAAAGGAGAGGAGTACTGCTTCATAAAAGGGTCTTTTTTTGATGGCCAAGAGGACAATGTAACATGTTCTATTACCTCGAAAGGAAAACAAATAATAAAGAATGATAAAAAAGTAGGACATATAAGCAAATATATAGGTTTTTATAATGTTGTTATGTTTTGTCCTGAGGATTTAGAACTGATTAATGGCGCTCCAATTGCAAAAAGAAGATTTCTAGATATTAATATTTGTCAAATTGATCCAATATATCTTGATGCCCTATCAAAATATAAAAGATTATTGAAAGAAAGAAACCAATTATTAAAAGATATTAAAGAAGATCTTGGAAAATATAAAGATTTGCTTGATGTAATAACTAATAAATTAATTGAAGAAGCTAAAATTATTATTAAACATCGTAGAGACTTTATAAATAAACTTAGTATCTTCTTTAAAAAGCAAGTTGAGTTTATTTCTTCACATAAAGAAGAAGCTACACTAGAATATGAACCATCTTGTAATGAAGATAATTTAGAATTAGAAAGTAAAAACAAAGAAAAATTAGATTTAATAACTAAAACAACTAACTGGGGACCTCATAGAGATGACTTTAGAATAGTTTTTAACGGAATGGGAAGCGAACTTGCATCTCAAGGCCAACAAAAAACTTTTGCTTTAGCTTTAAAACTTGCTTTAATTGACATTTTAAAGGAAAAAAGCAATAGAATCATTGTCATCTTGGATGACGTCTTTGGTGAACTTGATGTTATTAGACAAAAAGAGATAATAAAGATAATAGAAATGGAATATCAAATATTTATTACTACAACTTCTATTGATTATTTAGATAGTGATGTATTAAGAAACAGTAATATTATCAAAATAGAAAGGTTAAGTGAATAGTATGGCAGCAAGTACAACTAAAAATAGTTACAGTGGTTCTAGTATACAAATCCTTGAAGGGTTAGAAGCCGTAAGAAAAAGACCAGGTATGTATATTGGTTCAACTGGACCAAGAGGATTACATCATTTAATTTGGGAAATCGTCGATAATTCTATAGATGAGGCACTTGCTGGGTTCTGTACCCACATTGAAGTGTCTATTTTGCCTAACAATGTAATTAGAGTACAAGATAACGGACGTGGTATCCCTGTTGATATTCAACCAAAGACCGGAGAATCTGCTTTGGATGCTGTATTTACAATTTTGCATGCCGGTGGTAAATTCGACAGCAAAACTTATAAAGTATCAGGTGGTTTGCATGGCGTTGGTGCTTCTGTTGTTAATGCTCTAAGTGAATGGTTAAAAGTTACCGTTAAAAGAGATGGAAAAATCTACGAACAAGACTATACTCGTGGAAAGAGACATCATAAAGTTCAAGAAATAGGAGTTAATCCTGATAATACAACTGGTTCTTGTGTTGAATTTAAGCCAGATGCTGAAATCTTCCAAGAAACGACTGTATTTGATTATGAAACTATTAGATCTCATATCCAACAAAGTGCATTCTTAAATAAAGGTTTAAGAATTAGCTTATCAGATACTAGAGATAGCGACAAACATCATGAAGTTACATACTGTTATGAAGGCGGTATTATTGAATATGTTCAATATTTAAACAGAACTAAGACCCCAATTCATCCAGATGTAATCTATATGAGTAAAAGAGTAGATGATATTGAAGTAGAAATTGCCTTACAATATACAGAAGATTATTCAGATAACGTTTATTCATTTATTAATAACATTCATACTCCTGAAGGTGGAACACACGAAGAAGGATTTAGAATTAGTTTAACAAGAGTTTTAAATAACTATGGTAAAGTTGCCAATATCTTTAAAAAAGATGAAGGTTTAACTGGTGAAGACGTTAGAGAAGGTTTAACCGCAATCATAAGTTGTCGTCATCCTGACCCTCAATTTGAAGGTCAAACAAAGATGAAGCTTGGTAACACTGAAGTAAGAAAGATTACAAGCCAAATTTTATCTGATGGACTTGATACATATTTAAAAGAAAACCCAAATAGTGCAAGAACTATTGTTGAAAAGAGCTTACTTGCATCTCGTGCAAGACTTGCAGCAAAGAAAGCACGTGAAGCAACACGCCGTAAGAGTCCTCTTGAGACCCTAGGATTTGCTAGTAAGCTATCTGACTGTCGTAGTAAGGATCCGAGCAAATGTGAAATCTACATTGTCGAGGGTGATAGTGCCGGTGGAAGTGCACGTCAAGGAAGAAACAACGAATATCAAGCAGTTTTACCATTAAGAGGTAAAATCTTAAATGTTGAAAAGGCAAGACTTGATAGAATCTTAGGAAATAAAGAAATTATTTCAATGATTCAAGCTTTTGGAACTGGAATTAGTGATGACTTTAATATTGATAACGCAAGATATCATAAAATCGTAATCATGACCGATGCCGATGTCGATGGTGCGCATATTAGAACATTACTTCTTACATTCTTCTATCGCTTTATGCGTCCTTTAATTGAAAAAGGATACGTATACATTGCTCAACCTCCTCTATATAAGGTTGTTCAAGGTAAGAGATTAGAATATGCATATGGGGATGAAGAGTTACAAAAGATTTTAGATACATTACCTAAGAACTCTAAACCATCTATTCAAAGATATAAAGGATTAGGTGAAATGAATCCAGAACAACTTTGGGAAACAACAATGGATCCTAAAGTTAGAACATTATTACAAGTAAATCTATCAGATGCAATCGAAGCAGACTCCGTATTTAGTATGTTGATGGGCGATGATGTTGAACCTCGTCGTGAATTCATTGAAGAAAATGCGGTTTATGTTGAAAATCTAGATATTTAGGAGGTAGAACATGGCTAATGAATTCGATGAAAAAGAACTCAAAGAAACAAATGCTCCAGAAGAAGAAAATCTAGATGAGAAAAAAACTAAGAAACAACAAGAAAAAGACCAAGAAGCCTTAGAACAAGGATTTGGTGATGTTGAAATAGAAGAAATAGATGATGCTGAGAACAATGTTGTTGACGGACACCACATGGGTGGAGTAAAAGAAATCGACTTAGCAAGTTCAATGCGTTCATCATTCCTAGATTATGCCATGAGCGTTATCGTTTCACGTGCGTTACCTGATGTTAGAGATGGAATGAAGCCGGTTCATCGTAGAATTTTATATGCAATGGATGAATTAGGTGTTACATCTGATAAGCCAACAAGAAAAAGTGCTCGTATTGTTGGTGATGTAATGGGAAAATACCATCCACATGGTGACTCTTCTATTTATGATGCTATGGTAAGAATGGCTCAAGACTTCAGTTATCGTTATCCGTTAGTTGATGGACAAGGAAACTTTGGTTCAATTGATGGTGATGGTGCGGCCGCAATGCGTTACACTGAAGCTAGAATGAGCAAGATTTCTATGGATCTACTTCGTGATATTAATAAAGAAACAGTTGATTTCACACCAAACTATGATGGTAGTGAAGAAGAACCTACAGTCCTACCTAGTAGATTTCCTAATATTCTACTTAATGGTGCTCAAGGTATCGCCGTTGGTATGGCCACAAACATTCCTCCACACAATCTTGGAGAAGTAATTGATGGTGTTGTAGCATATTTACAAAACCCTGATATTTCAATTGAAGGTTTAATGAACTATATCAAAGGTCCGGATTTTCCTACTGGTGGATACATTATGGGTCTATCACAAGTAAGAAAAACTTATCTTACTGGTCAAGGAGCAATAACTCTAAGAGGTAAATGTGAAATTAAAGAACGCGGAACAAATGGTAAACACGAAATTATTATCACAGAAATCCCTTATCAAGTAGTTAAATCAAGATTAATTGAAAGAATTGCGGAAACAGTTCACGAAAAGATAATCGATGGTATCGTAGATTTAAGAGATGAATCAAATCACGATGGTATTAGAATTGTTGTTGAATTAAGAAAAGATGTTAGTCCTAACGTTATTCTAAATAACTTATACAAACATACACAACTTCAAACAACATTTGGAGCAAGTATGCTTGCAATCGTTAAAGGACAACCTAAAGTACTAAACTTAAAAGAAATCATCGAATGCTACGTTGAACATCAAATTGAAGTAATCACACGTAGAACTCAATACGATTTAAAGAAAGCTGAAGAAAGAGCTCATATATTAGAAGGTTTATTAATTGCCTTAAGCAACATTGATGAAGTTGTTCAACTAATCAAGAATAGTGCCACAACTGAAGAAGCTGTCAACGGCTTAATGTCAACATTCAATTTAACTGAAGTTCAATCAAAAGCAATCCTAGACTTACGTCTTCAAAGATTGACTGGTCTTGAAGTTGGTAAACTTAAAGAAGAACTTGCTACTTTAAGAAAGAATATCGCTGAATATAAAGAAATACTACGTAATCCTTCAAAGAAACAAGAGATTCTTACAAAAGAACTTTTAGA
This sequence comes from Acholeplasmatales bacterium Tener_01, assembly GCA_001604495.1. GTDB lineage: Bacteria > Bacillota_I > Bacilli_A > ML615J-28 > CAG-698 > Tener-01. The sequence continues at coordinate 5,145 of LVBR01000046.1, forward strand.
AATAAAAGATAAATTTAATGATGAACGTCGTAGTGAAATCAGTTTAAGTGAAGACTTAGATATTGAAGATGCTGACTTAATCCCTGAAGAAGATGTAATTATCACAGTTACCAAAAAAGGCTATGTAAAGAGAATGACAGTTGACACATATCGTGCCCAAAACCGTGGCGGTAAAGGTGTAACTGGTGCTAAGATGACTGATGATGACTATGTTGAAAAAGTATTATTCACATCAAGTCATGATACATTACTATTCTTCTCAACTTTTGGTAAGATTTATAAGCTAAAAGCCTTCCAAATTCCAATGTCAAGTAGAATTGCAAGAGGTCTACCTATTGTTAACCTACTTAAGTTTGAACAAGATGAAAAGCTTGCGGCTGTATTAAATGTTAATCCAAATGAAATGCAAGATGGATACTTCATCTTTGCAACACGTAAAGGTATCGTTAAAAAGACTGAATTTAGTGAATTTGCTAATATCAGAACAAATGGTATTAGAGCAATATTACTAAATGAAGGCGATGAACTATTTGAAGTAGGAACAACAGATGGTGAAAAAGATATCATCTTAGGTGCATCAAATGGTAAAGCTATTCGTTTCAGTGAAAGTGATATTAGACCAATGGGTAGAATATCTGCTGGTGTAAGAGGAATACTACTTTCTGAAGGCGAAAGAATGATTGGTATGGCCATTGTTAATACCGATGGCGATGAAATCATCATTGCTACTGAAAAAGGATATGGTAAGAGAACTAATGTTGATGCCTTCCGTGTTCAAGTAAGAGGCGGTAAGGGTGTTAAAGCTCTTAATATCACAGCAAAGAATGGTAAGATGATTAGCCTTCAAACTGTAATTGGTGATGAAGACTTAATGATTGTTACTGATAAAGGAATGATTATTAGAACTCACTTAGATCAAATACTAACAGTTGGTCGTGACACTCAAGGTGTTTGTATCATCAAATTAGTTGAAGGTCACAGTGTAAGTAGTATCGCAATCGTTCCAAGAAGCATCGAGGAAGAGGAAGATGAAAGCGAATATAAGGATGAATTCCAATTCGACGATGATTATACATTCCTTGATGAAGGTGATGATGAATAATAATAGTGGTGTAAATTTCTACACCACTATTTTGTTGACAAAAGGGTAAAGAGAATATATAATATCTCTATAAATAACCATATAAAGGCTAAGTAAATTGATACAAATATCTAGAGAATAAGTGGTTGGTGCAAACTTATAATTTGTTCATTTGAAATCTACCTTTATGGTGAAGCTAATAACTTCCGGGTGCACCCGTTATAGTGTATTGAGTAAGAACTTTAATTAAGGCTCTTAGAAATAGGGTGGCACCACGAATTAATCGTCCCTAATAAAAAAGGGGCTTTTTTTATTTATGGAGGAAAATATGATTGATATTAAGCTATTAAGAACAAATCCAGAATTAGTTAAGGAAAACATTAAAAAGAAATTTCAAGATGAAAAACTTCCTTTAGTTGATGAAGTAATCGAACTTGATGAAAAGATTAGAAAACTAAAAGCTGAAGGTGATGAACTTCGTGCTTATAAAAACAAAGCATCAAGCATGATTGGTCAACTAATGCGTGAAAAGAAAATTGATGAAGCTAATAACATCAAGAAAGAATTAGCACTACTTCCTGAGAAAATTAGCGAAAACGAAGCACAAACAAATGAAATTGAAGCTAGAATCAAAAAGATAATGATGACTATTCCTAACATCATTGATCCGACTGTTCCAATTGGTAGGGATGATAGCGAAAATGTTGAAATAGAAAGATTCTTAGAACCAAAGACTCCAAGTTATGAAGTTCCATATCACCTAGATATCATTGAAAAGTTAGGTGGAATCGATCTAGATAGTGCAAGAAGAGTTGCTGGTAACGGATTCTATTATTTAATTGGCGATATCGCAAGACTACACTCTGCAGTTATTACATACGCAAGAGATTTTATGATTGATAAAGGATTTACTTATTGTATTCCACCATTTATGATTCGTAGCGATGTTGTTACTGGTGTAATGAGCTTTGCTGAAATGGATGCAATGATGTATAAGATTGAAGGCGAAGACTTATATCTAATTGGTACTAGTGAACATTCAATGATTGGTAAGTTTATTGGTCAATTCTTAGAAAAGAAAGATTTACCTTATACATTAACAAGTTATTCTCCTTGCTTCAGAAAAGAAAAAGGTGCTCACGGAATTGAAGAAAGAGGAATTTACCGTATTCATCAATTCGAAAAACAAGAAATGATCGTTGTATGTGAACCAGAAGATTCAAAAGCTTGGTTTGAAAAGATGTATAACTTTACTGTTGAATTATTCACAAGTATGCAAATTCCTGTTAGAACTTTGGAATGTTGCAGTGGTGACTTAGCAGATCTTAAGGTTAAAAGTATTGATGTAGAGGCTTGGAGCCCTCGTCAACAAAAGTATTTCGAAGTTGGTAGTTGCTCTAATTTAGGAGATGCTCAAGCAAGACGTCTTGGTATTAGAATTAAGGGTGAAGATGGAAATTACTTTGCTCATACACTTAATAATACTGTTGTTGCTCCACCTAGAATGCTAATTGCATTGCTTGAAAACCATATGAACGAAGACGGAAGTATCAATATTCCTGAAGTTTTAAGACCATATATGGGTGGAAAGAAGATAATTGAAGTAAAGAAAGCAAGTTCTAAGTAATTAGAACTTCTTTTTTACATAATTGACAACAATCTTTTGTTAGTTTATAATCATATATAGAGAGGAGGAGCAAAAATGTTTTTAAGTTTTATTGATGTATTCTTAATTGTCGTTATAATTTTAGTGTTCGCTATTTGCGGATTCATTGTTTTTGCACTCCTTAAAACAGTAGTTTTCAAAAACCCTTATATTAAGGCTATTAGAAAACCTCATCTAAGCAGTGGAAAAATAGATGAATATCAAAAATCCCTTGAAACAATACTAACAAATAGGCTTGATAAAGCACTACTTGATCTATTCCCTAATGCAATGATTAGAGGAAAACTAGTATATTTCAAGAGTGGCTTAATGTATATATATAGAAATAACGAAATTGAAGCGATGAATATCTTGATTGATATTCCACTTAATAGTCTTAACCCTAATGAAGTAGAATTTGATGATCAATATGTTATTGGTAATAATACTTATCGATCTAAAGTTGAATTATATACTTTGATGGATTCTATTGAAACAATGCTTTTAGAAGATAAAGGTATTAAGCTTAATATTAAAGTATTAATTTATGAAAAAGCCCAAACAAATAGTGAGATGATTGCCTATTTGTTTGACAAGGGTGAAAGATTTGATTTGATCATTGGTGAAGGAGGAAAGATTTTAGACCCTCTTTCAACAAACCTTAGAAGTTACTATTCATTCTTAGGTGTTGGTGTTAATGAAAAGTTAACATTTAAGTTTAAAACTAAACGTGCCGCAAAAGGTAACCTTCGCTTATCAGCATTTATTGGCGAAATGTTAAATGGCAATTTGTTTAGCTTAAAATCCAACAAGGAATTATTAAGGTTTGCTTTATATGTTGGTAAAGATATGTCGTTCGGTAATAGATTTATCATCAATAATATTGTATGGCTACCAAGAGTTGGTGAAAAATTAATCGATGATGAGATTAAATTCATAAGTTCGGCATGGAGAACATATTTTGTTTTTGATGAAA
>LVBR01000047.1 GCA_001604495.1 Acholeplasmatales bacterium Tener_01
TCTTTAATCTTAATGAACAAAAATATGGTATATATGTAAATGGTAAACTAAGTGCATATGTAATTGGTGTAGATCTACCAACTGGTGGATATATTGGTCTAATGTCATATGATAGTAATAAAATGACTTTCAGTAATTTTAAACTAAATGGATATGAAATGAATTTCCATAAAGCTGAATAGTAATAATAAACCTACAATTTGGGAATAAAAAACACAACGAAAGTATTTAATGCTTTCGTTGTTTTCTTTTAGATAAACTATCTATAAAAATAAAAAATCCAAGTTTTGAATAATATATATATGGTAGCCAAAGTATTTTAAAAAAGCTGTTGAAAATTGAACGCATTTGTGCTATCATATGCTTAGGAGGAGCGTACTAATATGTACGATATTGTTTTCTATAGGAATAGAAATGATTGTTCAGAATTAGAGGAATATTTATTATATCTTGCTAATAAATCTATTAATAACAAAGATGCTAGAATTCAGTTAAATCAAATTGTCTATTGCATAGAATTATTAAAAAGAAATGGAACTGTACTTCCATCTACAATACTAAAACATTTGAAAGAAAACATTTGGGAATTGCGTCCAGGTAATAATAGAGTTTTATTCTTTTATTTAAAGAATAATCAATTTGTCCTATTACACATATTTAGAAAACAAACACAAAAAACCCCTTCATCAGAAATAGAAAAAGCAAAAAAAGAACGTGATGATTTTATAGAAAGAAATGGAGGAATGCGTTTATGAGAACTTGGGAAGACTATAAGAAGTATGCTAAAGGGCTTAATCCAGTTGTAAAAAAGAATATAGAAGAAATGGAGATTCTTGCTGAAATTGTAAGTAAGATAATCGAAAGAAGACAAGAAATAGGTATGACACAAAGAGAGTTAGCTACTGTTTGCGGTTTACCCCATTCTTCTGTTGCTAGAATTGAAGCTTGTACTGTAAAACCAAATGTTGAAACATTGATAAAAATTATGATTCCTCTTGGATTGACATTAAAAGTTGTTATCATTTAATATAAGAATAAAGTTACTGTTTTCTCAAATAATAGTAACTTTTTTTAATTAGTAAGCTACAACAATATAATAATATAGTTAATATATTAATTAAGTGATATAATAATAATGTAGTTAATAGAAAGGAATGTTCAGATGACAGAGAAAAACAATTGGAAGGCGTGGTTGTATTTACTCCCTACAATCCTTTTGATTGGCGTGTTTATGATTTATCCTTTAGTTGATGTTGTTGTATATTCACTTGAGGAAAACTATAACTTTGTCAGTCAATCATTTACAGGTGTAGGATTTTATAACTATCAATTTGTTTTAAGAGATCCGTACTTTTTAAAGGCCATAAAGAACACCTTTATTGTTGTTATAATTACGGTACCTCTATCAACATTGATTGCGTTATTGATTGCTGTTGCCTTAAATTCAATTAAACCACTTAAAAATATATTTCAAACTATTTTCTTCTTGCCATATGTTACTAATACCATCGCTGTTGGTTTGGTTTTCATGATTATCTTTGATGAAACACCATACTCTATTGGTTTTGCTAACTTGGTAATGAGTTTGTTTAAGATGGGTCCAATTGATTTTATTGATGGACCATATGCTGCAAAGATGTTCGTTTTGTGTTTCTATATCATTTGGGTAGTAATGCCTTTTAAGATTTTGGTTTTACTAGGATCTTTGCAATCTGTTAAGAAAGATTATTACGATGCAGCGGCTGTAGACCAAGCTACAAGATTCACAATGTTTACAAAAATTACAGTTCCGATGATATCTCCATATATATCATATTTGATTATTACAGGTTTTATTGGAGCGTTTAAACAATATAATGATGCTGTTGCTTTGTTTGGAACTAATCTAGATAGTCAAGGAATGAATACTATCGTAGGTTATGTTTACAATATGCTTTACAATGAAACGGGAGGCTATCCATCATACGCATCAAGTGCTGCTATTATCTTGTTTGTGATTGTTTTAACAATAACAGTTATTAACTTAAATGTTAATAAACGTACTGTTCATTACTAGGAGGTTAATATGAATAAAGATTATGAAAAAATCACTAAAGCCTCTTATGTAAAGAAAATCACAATTAAGGTAATAACATATGTATTCTTAGGAATATGCGCTTTGATTGTAATATTCCCATTCTATTGGATGGTTCTTACATCAATCAAATCATTTAGCGATTATAATGGTGAAATGATTCCTAAGCTATATACCTTAAGACCAACACTTGCTAATTACTTAACAGCATTTAGTGAAGTTGAACTTGGTAGATATATGTTAAATACTGTAATCTTTGCAACACTTACAACAGTATTAATGATTGTTGTGGTGGTGCTTGCAGCATTTGCATTTAGTAGGCTTAATTTCAAAGGTAAGAATTTAGTATTCACTTTGTTCTTATCGTTAATGATAATTCCTAATGAATTAGTAATTATCACTAATTATGTAACTATTGTTAATATGAACTTAAGAAATTCATATGTTGGTTTAATTATTCCTAGTATAATGAGTATATTCTATATATATTTATTAAGACAAACATTCATGCAAGTTCCTGATGAGATATATTACGCAGCTAAAGTTGATGGAACAAGTGACTTTAATTATCTGTTAAAGGTATTGGTTCCACTTGCACGTCCTACTTTAGTTTCAATTATAATTTTAAAGGTGATTGAATGTTGGAACTCATTTGTTTGGCCTAGATTAATTACTACTGATAGTAAGTATTTCTTAGTAAGTAACGCCATCGAAGAGATTAAATCTAATGGATTTGGTCGAGAGAATATTCCAGCAATGATGGCAGCTGTTGTTATTGTATCTTTACCACTACTTGTAATATTTATGATATTTAGAAAGCAAATCATGACAGGCGTTTCTAGAAGTGGGTTAAAAGGATGAAAGCATTATTTAAAAAATATTTATTTGTCCTTTTAGTATTGTGTAGTGTGAGTGTCCTTTGTTCATGTCATGGGGTTTACTGCCACAACCCGGACACCTGGGATCAGGTAGGCGCAA
>LVBR01000048.1 GCA_001604495.1 Acholeplasmatales bacterium Tener_01
ATTATTGATTACATTTATGCTTCTACTTGCGACGCGATAGCGGCGTCCATCTAACATTTGCTTAACTTGTAATTCCGGCCCGTAGGGATTGGCGTGAAAATTGCACCAAAGGAGCGCAGCGACGACTTGCAATTTTCATGACAAAAGGAATTATCAAGTTGAAGCAGTTGTTAGGTTTCTTTCAATTATTAATTTACAGCCGTTAAATCTCGATAATATCCTGATATAAAAGTTAATAGTAAACAAAATATATCAACAATTAATGTAGTAACCATTATGAGCATTATATGATATGGATTTATCATACTTGGCAACAAACCAAAAGTCGCGGTTAGTAATGCAAATACAAGCAAACAAGAACTTAATGTTAGGAAAATAGGCCATGCTTTGCTAATTTTATTTAAAAAGAAATATTCTTTTATTTTACTCTTATCTTTTACTACTTTATTTATTTTCGATGCCATAATGCATATCCAGGGGAAAAATAATACTTGCGCCACACCACCACCAATTAACAATAAAGTAATAAATAAACCAAATAGAATAAATGATCCATGCTTATTTTGAACATATTTTACTGACCAAATAATTATTAGTAAACCAATAATTACAGAGAATATTCCGGATAATAAAAAATTAGGAATAATGGTAAAAGCGGGTTCATTACCATGCAACCACATTTTTTGTTTTTCACCTATTGCCATAATAAACATTCCAGGGGTTTTAAAATTCCCTTGAAGAATTTCAAATAAGCCATGATTAATACCAGACAAACCAAATATTGATCCAATTATTGAAACATTTAATTTTGTAGCTTTATTCATTTTTCCTCCAGAAACAAATTTTGAAAGAAATAATTAACTTAATACTTTTGCTTATTTCGAAGAAAATACCTATATATAATTCTTCTGCGCCGAAGGCGTCAACCTAACATTTAGTTAACCTGCATTGCGTACATTGGCGCGAAACTTGCCGAGCGAAGCGACTGCAAGTTTCGTGACAATAGCAATGTCAGGTTGAACTAGTTGTTAGCCGAAATTTTATCTTAACTCTGTCTTATAAATATTAGTCTGAGGTTCTAATTGATGAACACTAATCTCATTATCTCGTGCATAGTTCATCATATTTATATAAGCATTAATCTGTGATTTTTCATCATGTTTGGGATTATTTGATATGTATTTATTAAATACTGAAAAATTATAACCAAGAGTAATGCTTTTAATCTCATAAGAATCAATAACCATGTTACTATTATTAAAAGTAACAATACGCCATTCTTTTTCATGTTCCCACATAGGATGTTTAAACATAAACTGAGGGAGATTCCATAAATAACTCATTGTTTTTTTTGAAATTGGATGATCAGAATCTGAATACATTTTTTGATCATAAATGATAGGAACAATAAAGTAATTAATACTTCTATTAATTCTATTAATAATATCTTTTGTCGAATATTCAATACAAAAACCGCTACAACTTTTTCCATAGTGAGCCCACATTAGAATATCATTTTTACATTCTGAAAAACATGAAACGGCCGAATCTGTTACAAAGTCAGTAAGTGATTTATTACTGAATCCATAAAAACGATAAAGCCACGGAGTTGATTTACGCACAGAGATCATTTCTATCTCTGTATACTTGTGTTTAATTCGATCTAGCTCTTGTTTTAGTAATTTATACTTATCATTATATGAAACACTTGTAGACAATATATCTTTATCCAAGATGCGATCAAGTAAATCCCTTACCACTTTATCATTTGAATTTGCAAACAACTGCCTAATCATATAATCAAAATTAGTTCTATGAGAACGTACTTGTGGATCTATTGTAAATGACAATGAATCAAATGGGTCGTTAAATGATTGTGGATTTGATAGCGGTAATTTATTGTTAATAACTAATTCAATGTTTCGATTATTGTGTTCGCAATACCAATATATGTTTTCAGGAAGAATATCTTCAAGCGAATTAATGTATAAATCAAAATTTGCATTTTTTAAGGAATCATATAGTTTTTGGAACTTTTCATTCATTTTTTATTACCTCTAGCGCCGAAGGCGTCCGGCTAACATTTGCTTGACCTGCATTGCGTACATTGGCGCGAAACTTGCCGAGCGAAGCGACCAGCAAGTTTCGTGACAATAGCAATGTCAGGTCGAAGCATTTGTTAGACAATTTTTGCTGTTTGTTAGTATTAAAAGGGTGTAGAATAAATTTTATTTTAAGGTAATATCGTTTATTTATTTTATTTGAATTTTCTTTTCCAAAAATCGATTATTACCCAAGTCGTAATAACATTATCAAATGTATATTTATAAACTAATCATTTACCATTAAGTATTTTTTATATTCTATTTTATCCTCTTTCTTAAGTAAATATGAGTACCTAATATATATCTTTTCGTTATTTCTAAGTGTAATAACTTGTGTTAAGCCAATTTTAATAAATGCTAAATAGCTTGTGACCTTTGGATTCCATTTTATCGTTGATTTCATTTTTTCTAAATTAAAGTGCTTATCGTTTTCCTGATATTTCTTTCCGGATAATGTTTCGATTTTCATTATTTCACTTAGTTGAAATATTTGAATAGTATTAAATGAAAAAAATCTTTTCGGTAGTCTGTCACTTACCACAACTTGGTTGCTATCTATTTCAATATAAAAAAACTTTTTTACAAGGAATTCAAGAAATAAAGTATAAATTACCGGTATTTGTAAACAAGCAATTATAAATATCATAAGTGGCCAATTAACTGGAATATTTTTTAAAAGAAATATTACAGTTAATACAATGTCCAGTATTACTCCAATAGAAAACAGCGAAACTATATTATTAATAGTTAATCTCGAATATGTGGTTGAAAATCTAATCTTTTTATTCAATATTTCTTTTCCTCGCCCGCCGAAGGCGTGTGTCTAACATTTGCTTGACCTGCATTGCGTACATTGGCGCGAAACTTGCCGAGCGTAGC
>LVBR01000049.1 GCA_001604495.1 Acholeplasmatales bacterium Tener_01
TAGTTCTCTTTTATATAATCCATATTTTTCAACATTTCCCCTATAATCATTATATTTTGAAAATATCTTAACTGCTTCATTAGTTTCAACCCACCTACTAGTTAAGCCTTCATTAATTTCACCTTGTGTTAGTGAGGTTTCACCAGTCTCACTAGTAATACTTACAAAGTAATAATAATTAATATGTTTTATTGTTAAAAATAATTCGGTTATTTCTAAATAACATTTTATTGGTTCAATTATTAGACCTGTTTCTTCTTTCACTTCGCGTCTAACACATTCATCTAGGGTTTCTCCTTTTTCTAAGCCTCCACCTGGAATAATATACTGATCAGACTTAGCTTCATACCCCAGTAGAATTTTATCATCTTTAATTATAATTGCGCGTGTTGCAACTCTTTCTCGTTCAATGTATCCTAAATAGTCAGGACTAATAATCTTTATTTTTCTCATAATAATTAACCTATTTCTATATTATTATACACCACAAAAGGGAAAAGACATCCAAATTTGGATGCCTTTTTTCTATATTTGTTTAAATGGACGATTAAAGAATAGGATTATTGAAACGATTGCGATTCCACATGTACATATAATAAGAAGACCAAGTGGACCAATGTATTCAATAACTACACCAGCCAAGAACATAGAAAGGGGTATTAGTCCTTGTGAACCGATGCTACCAACACTTGTTACTTTACCAAATTTGTCTTTATCAATTAATTTCATTGTAACTGCAGATGATGGAACATTAATCAAAACGATTAAAACACCAACAATGATGATAATAACAATTATTGATATTAGTAAAAAGTTAATTCCTATAATTTCCTTTTTAAACAGTCCATATAAAGCCGTCATTAATGCCATAACGATAGATACTCCAATCATTGAGTATCTTACAGTTTTGTTACATTTTTCTTTTTGCTTTGTTGAAGAAAGGATTATTCCCATTGCAAGTGATCCTACTCCAAAAGCAACACTGAAGAATGAACTCCACATTTCTGGCGCTATAATATCTTTAAACATATAATCAGATACTGATACCTCTTTTGCTATGAAATATGGAGCAAAATTATCAAAGATTGGTGAAAAGAAAAAGTTAATAAATAAAACACAAATCATCAGTGATAATATTGATTTAATTGATATTAAATATTTAAAGCCTTCTTTAATATCACTAAATACTATCTTTAATGATAACTTTTCATCACTCTTTTCATATTCACTATTATATTTAATAAACATTTCACTTATTGCACTAATAATATAACAAATACCAACAATTAAGAATAACATATTGATTGGAATCAAAGTATATAAAACACCAGCTAGTATTACTCCAACAATTGATTGGAAACTGTTTAGTATTGTGAAGTAAGATTGTGCTTGTTGGTATGAATCTTCATCAACAATAACAGGAAGTAGGGCGTTTGATGCTGGTGAAAATATTCCCGCAATCGCATTACTGATTACCGCAACAATAAACAGTGCCACAACTTTAGCTGTTACTGATTCAATCACAAAAATCAAAAACAGTGTAAAAACGATTATTGTTATTCCTTTTAAATAATCACATATATACATTATCTTTGCTTTATTGAATCTATCACTAATAACCCCACCGAATAGAGTAACTATACAAAATGTGACACCCCCAACTGCTAGGTACAAACCTTGGATTAGAGCATTGTTATCAGTTATTTTTAAAATGTAAAAACTTACAGCAAACGAATAAAATAGCGATGCTACATTGCTAACTAATGCTCCTAAAAATACTAGGGTAAAGTTTCTATTTCTAAAGACATTTTTCTTTTTTACTTCTTGGATATCATTCATTACCGCTTCCTCCAAACACTTCATTATAAATATAAAGAGCGTCTTTATTAATCACTGAATCTTTCAAAATATCAGTAATTATGAAGTATAATTCATCTTTTACATTAAAGAATGAATGTAAATCTACTCTCTTACTATAATAATAATTGATATCGCTACTATCACCACTATAATCAATAATACTTGGGCAATTTGCTTTCAAATATTCTAGTTTATCTTGGTAATCCTTCTTCAAATATCGCATGCAAGTAACTTCAGCAAAATTGAACATAATACTTAATACACTAGATAATTCTTCGTTTTTAATAACCATTGAAATATACTTTAATACAAATTCACATAGTTCATATGCTTCTTCTATCTTATTTTCTTTTAATAATAGTTGTAAACGAACCGTATTTCCATTAATGAAATAAGAGAATGATTTAAAATATAATACTGATGCAATATCATTAGCTTCACTGTAATTACCTAATTCAAATTCGATTTCTGCTAAAAGATCTTCAGCATCATAAACATTGTTTTCTTTAAGGTAATCTTTTGCTTCTTTTAATCTCTTTGTTATTTCATAAGCATGGATAATTACTTGATGGATATCATTAGCACTAACATCACTATTATCAGGACGAATCAGTATTGCTCTTTTACAATAACCAATTAGTAAATCACTGACATCACTATCCACTCTATGAACTAAAACTCTATATAAATATTCACATACTTTAGTAATTAATGCGAAATTATTATTGTTTTTAGATACGATCAATTTGATTTCATCGATATCGATATCATATGTTCTTTCTTTAAAACATTTTTCAATTCTTGCAATAAAGTTTTTGACAGATAGCGCATCAATATCATAATCAAGCAAATAGTCAATTGAAACATTAAAGAAAATTGCTAAGTCTTTTAGTTTATCAATATCTGGATATGTCTCTCCTCTTTCCCATTTACTAACAGCTTGACGTGATGTATTTAATATTTCAGCAAGCTCTTCTTGAGATAAATTTTTTGCTTTTCTTAGTGTTGCAATCTTATCATTTAGCATAATATCACCATCTTTCACTAATATTATACTATCCAAAAAATGATAATACTAGAAATTATTAGTTGCTTTTGTACCATCACTTGTCAACTTATGGTTGCATTTAGTATTATTCTTAGCCTTTTGATGTTTTTGAGGCATGTTGTGGCAACTAAACCAACGTAGCGAATGAAAACTTTAGATATCATACTTCTAAAGATGTAGGCGTAACCGATATGGTATTAGTATTTGGAGTAGATCATTATAAATTAGTGATACATCATATCAAAAATAAAACCGGCAATTTTGCCGGTCTTTTTTATTATCTAATTAAACATTGCAGTAGATAGATATCTTTCACCAGTGTCTGGGAATAAGACAACAATTGTTTTTCCACTATTTTCTTCTCTTTGGGCAAGTTTAATTGCGGCTGCTAAAGCGGCACCGCTTGAAATACCAATTAAAATGCCTTCAGTTTGAGCACTAAGTCTACCCTTTTCAAATGCTTCTTCATTTGAAATAGTAATAATTTCATCATATATTTTAGTATCTAGGGTTTCAGGGACGAAACCAGCACCAATACCCTGAATCTTATGAGGACCAGGTGTTCCTTTTGATAACACAGGAGATGTTTCTGGTTCAACTGCAACAACTTTCACTTCTGATTTTTGTTCTTTCAAGTATTTTCCAGTACCTGAAATTGTTCCACCAGTACCAACACCAGCCACAAATATATCAACACTACCATCGGTATCTTTATAGATTTCAGGTCCAGTTGTTAGATAGTGCATATTAGGGTTAGCCATATTTGTGAATTGTGATGGAATAAAAGCATTTGGAATTTCTTTTGCAAGTTCCTCTGCTTTACTAATTGCACCTTTCATACCTTTAGCACCATCTGTAAGGACAAGTTCTGCACCATATGCTTTAAGTAGGTTTCTTCTTTCAACACTCATTGTCTCAGGCATTGTTAGAATTATTCTTAAGCCAAGTGCTGCAGCAACCATACTAAGTCCAATACCTGTGTTACCGCTAGTTGGTTCTACTAAAACAGTATCCTCATTTATTAAGCCTTTTTTATAAGCATTTTCAATCATTGATTTAGCAATTCTATCTTTAACTGAACCGGCAGGGTTAAATGATTCAACCTTTGCAATCAGTTTTGCTTTCAAATCAAATTTCTCCTCTATTCTTTTCAATCTTACAAGTGGTGTATTACCAATTGTATCAATAATTCTTTCATAAACCTTCATTGTTATATCCTCTTTTCTTGTTTTTCCTATCAATGGTGAGGCCAGTGAGACTTGAACTCACACGCATTTAAATGCATTACCGTCTGAGAGTAACGCGTCTACCAATTTCGCCATGACCCCTATAGACAATCAATCTATATCTATAAAACCAAAAGACTTATCCTATTAAAGGACAAGTCTATCAATCCAAAAATAGGATTTATTTTTTCTTAATACTATATAGGCTCTTCTTGCCTTCGTACTTAGCCATTGTACCAAGTTCGTCTTCAATGCGCATTAGTTGATTATATTTACTAATACGGTCAGTTCTTGACAAAGATCCTGTCTTAATTTGACCAGCGTTTGTGGCAACGGCTAAATCAGCGATGAATGTATCTTCACTTTCACCACTTCTGTGACTAACTACTGCAGTGTAACCTGCACGTTTAGCCATTTCAATAGCATCTAAAGTTTCTGTTAATGTACCAATTTGGTTAACTTTGATTAAGATACTATTAGCAACTTTTTGGTTGATACCTTTTTCTAAACGTTTAGTGTTAGTAACAAATAGGTCATCACCAACTAATTGAACTTTATCGCCAAGGCGTTTAGTTAATTTCTTCCAGCCATCCCAGTCGTTTTCATCAAGACCATCTTCAATTGAAATGATTGGGTATTTATTAACTAAATCAGCATAGAAATCAATCATTTCATCACTTGTTAAGGCTTTACCTTCACTCTTTAGTTCATATTTTTTAGCTTCAGGATTATAGAATTCACTACTAGCTACATCAATTGCGAATGCGATGTCACTACCTGCTTTATAGCCAGCATTCTTAACAGCTTCTAGTACTGTCTTAAAAGCATCTTCGTTACTTTCTAGATGAGGAGCGTATCCTCCTTCATCACCAACAGATGTTGTTAAACCTTTTTTCTTTAGTACTGCCTTAAGTGCATGGAATACTTCAGCTCCCATTCTGATTGCTTCAGTAATAGTTTTAGCACCAATTGGCATAATCATGATTTCTTGAATGTCGATACACCAATCAGCATGAGCACCACCATTTAAGATGTTCATCATTGGAGTTGGCATGATTTTGCTATTAACACCACCGATATAGTTATAAAGTGGTAAGCCACATAGATCACATGCAGCTTTACAAACAGCCATTGAAAATGATTTCATTAACGTTTTTAACTGCTGTTAAAACACCTTTACCACCATATCTTTTCTTGTCACCATCTCTTAATTCGATAGCTTCATACTCACCAGTAGATGCTCCGCTTGGAACAATACTACGGCCATAGGCATCACTTTCTGTAGTAACTTCTACTTCGATTGTAGGGTTACCTCTAGAATCCAAGACTTCTCTTGCGTAAATGTCTTTAAT
>LVBR01000050.1 GCA_001604495.1 Acholeplasmatales bacterium Tener_01
GTAAAGAATTTGAAGGTGGAAAAGCTGACAACTATTCACTAGAAATTGGTAGTGGTCAATTTATCCCTGGATTCGAAGACCAAATGGTTGGTATGAATGTTGAAGAAGAACGTGACATCAACGTTACATTCCCAGAAAACTATCAAGCAGATAATCTTGCTGGTAAACCTGTTGTATTTAAAGTTAAACTTCATGAAATTAAACAAAGAGTTCTTCCAACATTAAACGATGAATTCGTTAAAGGATTAGAAGTTGAAGGTATTGAAACAGTTGAAGCATGGAAACAAAACATCAAAGATACTCTTTCAAAAGATAAGAAAGAAGCTAATGATAATAAATTCACTGATGATGTAATCAATGCTGTATGTAACGATGCTAAAGTTGATATTCCAGAAGCAATGATTCAAAATAGAATCGATCAAATGGTTAAACAAGTTGAAAACCAAGCTAAGTCTTATGGAATTACAACTGAACAACTTTTATCTTACCAAGGAACAACTCTTGACCAATACAAAGAATTAGTTAAACCATCAGCTGAAAAGAACGTTTTAGAAAGCCTAGTAATTGAAGCTGTAAGAAAAGCTGAAAAAGTTAAATTACTTAAAGCTGATTATGACAAATATTATGCTAATCTTGCAAAACAATATGGTCAAACTGTTGAACAAATCAAGAAGTCTTTACCTAAAGAAAGAGTAGAAGAATACTTCTTAGACTTAAAGACAATTGATTTATTAAAAGATAACACAATCGTAAAATAATTAAATTATTATTTAGAAAGGTGGTGAAGTTATGTTTTCCAATTCAATAGTAGAACAAGCAGTTTTACCAGTTATGCCTATTAGAGGTATTATTCCACTTCCAAACAATGAAATTAGAATCGAAGTTGGAAGAAAAGAAAGCATAGCTGCCCTAAAAGAATCAGCATCGAGTGATAAATATATCGCCCTTGCCATTCAAAAGAATCACTTATTAGATACACCAACTCCTAACGATGTCTATAACTATGGCGTCATCGGTAAACTTGTATATGATATGGAAAGTGGTAAGATTCATAAAATCAAAGTTTTAGGAATCGTTCGTTGTAAGTTTATTGACTTTTTGCAAGTTGAACCATTCTGGCTTGCAAGAATTGAAACTAACCCAGCTGTATCAAACGATGTTGATAAAGAGATGGCTACAGTTAGACTACTCTTTGATGAGATTGAAAATGGTGGTATCAAATTATTTGAAGGTAACAATGAATTAACTAAGAGTATATCAAAAGGTATTACTGCCGATAAACTAACTGATATACTAGCCTTCAATTTAAAACTTGACATTATTTCTAAACTTAAATATGTTGAAGAAGCAAACGTAAGCAAACGTTTAGAATACATGATTATCGATTTGGCTAAAGAAAGACAAATCATCGAAATCGAAGAAAAGATTGAAGAAGAAGTTCGTAAGAGTATCAACGAAAGTCAAAAAGAATTCTATCTTCGTGAAAAGATGAAAGTCATCCAAGAAGAACTTGGAGATAAAGCAAAGCGTGAATCTGATATTGATGAATTAAGAGAAAAGATCTTAAAAGCTAAGATGCCAAAAGACATCGAGGCTAAAGCCCTTCAAGAATTATCACGCTACGCTAGTATGAATTCCATGAGCGCTGAAAATAGCGTAAGTAGAACTTACCTTGACTTCTTAATTAGTCTACCTTGGTATAAAGAATCTAAAGAATGCCACGATATCAAGAAAGCTAAAGAGCAACTTGATAAAGATCATTATGGTTTAGATATTGTTAAAGAACGTATTTTAGAATACTTAGCTGTTAAGATTATGACTAACAAGAATCCTCAATCAATTCTATGTTTAGTTGGTCCTCCAGGTGTAGGTAAAACGTCACTAGCTAAGTCAATCGCTCTAGCCTTAAATAAGAATTTCGTTAAACAATCCCTAGGTGGCGTTAAAGACGAATCTGAAATTAGAGGCCACCGTAGAACTTATGTAGGGGCACTACCAGGAAGAATCTTAGAAGGTATGAGACGCGCTAAAGTAATTAATCCCGTATTTTTACTAGATGAAATTGATAAATTATCAAGCGACTTTAGAGGTGACCCTGCAAGTGCAATGCTTGAAGTACTTGACCCTGAACAAAACAAGTTCTTTAGCGATCACTACCTTGAAGAACCATATGACTTAAGTCATGTCTTCTTTATCGCAACTGCTAACTACTTAGAAGATATCCCTCCAACTCTACGTGATAGAATGGAGATTGTTGAAGTAAGTAGTTATACTGAATATGAAAAGTACGAAATTGCGAAACTTCACCTAATCGATAAGCAATTACTTGAACATGGCTTAAATAAGTGCGATTTCAATTTAGAAGATGATGCCCTATGGGCAATAATTCAAAAATACACTAAAGAAGCTGGTGTTCGTGATTTAGAACGTCACTTAGGTGCTTTGGTTAGAAAAGCAATTAAAGAGATATTACTAGGTGCTGAAAAGCCAATCACAATTAATTCAAGTAACATTGAAAAATTCTTAGGCAAACCTAAGTTTGTTTATAACACTATCGATAAAGAAGATTCTGTTGGTGTTGTAACTGGTCTTGCTTATACTCCATATGGAGGAGACACCCTTTCAATTGAAGTAACTTATTATAAAGGAAAAGGTGGAGGACTTGTATTAACTGGTAAGCTTGGTGATGTTATGAAAGAGTCAGCACAAACTGCTCTAAGTTATGTTCGCGCAAACTATGAAAAATTCAAGATTGATCCAGAACTATTTGAAGGCAATGTCATTCACATCCATGTTCCTGAAGGCGCTGTTCCTAAAGATGGCCCATCAGCTGGTGTAACTATGGCAACAGCCATCATCTCAGCATTCTCTCACCAAAAAGTTAATCACAATGTTGGTATGACTGGTGAAATCACTCTAAGAGGAAGAGTTTTACCAATTGGTGGTTTAAGAGAAAAATCAATCGCAGCTCATAGAAGTGGTTTAAAGACAATCTTAATTCCTAATGAGAATATCCGTGATTTGGATGAAATCCCAGAAGGAGTTAAGAAGGAACTAGAAATAATTCCTGTAAATACCATCGATGAAGTTGTTGAACATGCATTAGTTAAGTAATTTTAGGAGGCACACTTGCTGTGCTTCCTAATTTTTAAAAAGTCTTGCATATTTGCTAAAACCATGATATAATAATAATGCTATTTTAGTAAGGGGTATTAAATAATCATTTAATACTATTTGGGAGGAAATAAAATGAAAGCAGTAGATATTTTACTACTTATTGTGTCTTGTTTATTGATTGCGATAATCGTTTTACAAAAATCAAAAGAAGATGCTTCACAAGCTTTTAGTGGAGAAAAATCAGATCTTTTCGCAAACAAGAAAGAAAGAGGAATCGAACTTTGGATTACTAGAATCACTACAGTTCTTTCTATCTTATTCTTTATTCTTGCAATCTGGGCTTCATTCTTTGTTAATCGTTTATAGTGCATGATGTATAAAGACCTATTTTTAGGTCTTTTTTTTTGAGAAAGGGGTGATAACTATGGATATTAAAAGTGAATTATTAGAAATAGTTTCAAAGCCAACATACAAACCACTTACATTAGAAGAAATATGTGATGTTTTAGAAATCGACGAAAGTGAAAAAGATTCGGTTTTAAATGTTGTATTAGAGTTAATCGATGAAAGTTATCTATTTTACAATAAAAAGAAGACGCGCTTTTTAAATCGCGATCTAATGGGATATCATGAAGGAAGAGTTTCTATTAAAAACCAAAACTTTGGATTTATCACATCATCCGACTTTCATTATGATTTATATGTAACAAAGGCAGCCCTAAAAGATGCATACGATAAAGATTTAGTATTATTTAAGGTTAATAAAGAATTTAAAGGAAGTAAGCGTGACTCTCACGATGAAGCTACAATCATTAAAATTCTAGCTCGTGACTTTTTGACACTTGTTGGGAAAGTATATCAATATAAAAACGCATATTATTTAGAAAATGAAAAAGCTAAATGCTTAATTAATAATCTAAATGATGCTAAAGTTGATGATATTGTCAATGTTAAAATAACTAAATATTCATTTGGTATGCTTGAAGCCGATGTTATAAGTAAAATCGGTAGAGCAAGCGACATTGGTATCGATATCTTAATGCAAGCAGTTAAACATGGTTTTAGTACTAAGTTTACTGAAGGAGTTTTACACGAAGTTGATGCCATTGAACGCGATATCAAGAGTGAACTAGAAAGAAGAGAAAACTCATTTGATAAAGATATATATACAATTGATGGTGATGACTCTAAAGATTTAGATGATGCGATATCAATTAAAAGACTTGATAATGGCAATTACTTCTTAGGAGTATATATTGCCGACGTTAGCTACTACGTAAAAGAAGGAAGCTTGGTTGATAAGGAAGCCTACTCACGTGGAACTAGCCTCTATTTAATTGATAAAGTTATCCCAATGCTACCTGTTAGGTTAAGTAATGATTTATGTAGCCTAAATCCAAGCGAAGAAAAACTAGCAATTGCCTGTGAGATGGAAGTAGATAAATTAGGAAAAGTCGCATCAAGCAAAATCTTTGAAACAGTTATTAAGACAAAAGGACGCCTAACTTATTCTAAATGTAATGAGTTGCTTGAAAAGGGAACATTGAATGACGCTCTATATAATGAAAAGCTATTTGAGGTAATATCACTTATGAAAGAGTTAAGTGACATTCTAGCAAATAAACTTCATAAGAGAGGCTCACTTGACTTCGATATTCCTGAAGGAAAAGTCTTAGTAGATGATAAAGGTGAAGTTGTTGATGTAGTGAAAGTAGAAAGAGGAGAAAGCGAGAGAATCATAGAACAATTTATGATTTTAGCAAACGAAACGGTTGCTGAAACTATCTACTCACTTGATCTACCTTTTATCTACCGAGTTCACGATAAACCAGATATCATTAAACTTCACGACTTAAGAGTTATTGCAGGTTATATGGGATATTCACTAAGAGGTGAGTACTCTAATGAAGTTCAAAGATTCTTAGAATCTATTGATGAAGCTGATGAGTTTTTAAAAACTCTTTGCTTAAGAGCAATGCCAAAAGCCATCTACCTAGAAGAAAACATTGGTCACTTTGGTCTAGCATCAAGCTGCTATACGCACTTTACATCCCCAATTAGACGTTATCCTGATTTATTAGTTCATAGACTTATTCGCAAATACTTATTCAAAAATGAAATTGATGCTAACGAATTTAGCTCTTTACTTACTAAAATAAGTGAAATCGCAGCCCACTCTTCTAAAAAAGAGCGTGATTCCATCATGTGTGAATATGATTGCGACGATATGAAGAAATGTGAATACATGGAAAAACATATCGGTGAAGAATATGTTGGTAAAATTAGTTCCATCACAACATTTGGAATATTTGTTTCTCTAGATAACACAATTGAAGGCTTAATTAGAATTAAAGATATGCATGATGATTATTATATCTTTGATCAAAACCTTTATATGTTAAGGGGTGAAAGAACTAATCGTAAATATCGTGTTGGTGATAGTGTTAAAGTAAAAGTAGTACAAGTAAATAAAGAACTGGGTGAAATTGATTTCAATTTAGTATATAATAATAGTAGAAGTGGAAAGAAAAATGGAAAAGAAAATCATCGCAAGAAATAAAAAAGCTCAACATGAATACTTTATCCTAGACACATTAGAATGTGGAATAGTTCTTACTGGTACTGAAATCAAATCAATCAGAATGGGAAAAGTTTCAATTCAAGATGCCTATTGTCAAGTAAAAGGCTCAACAATGTATATTTATAATATGGATATTAGTAAATATAGTCTTGGAACTTTGTTCAATCACAAAGAAAAAAGAAATCGTACTCTTCTTTTACACAAAAAAGAGATTCGAAAGCTTGCTCAAAAGGTGCAACTTGAAGGTCTAACTATTGTGCCACTATCACTTTATTTTAAACAAGCACTTGTTAAAGTGGAAATAGCTCTATGTAAGGGTAAGAAAAACTATGACAAGCGCGAAGATTTAAAGCGTGAAGCTTTAGATAATGATAAGAAAAAAGCATTAAAAAACTATTAAGAATTTCTTAATAGTTAATATGGGTATGTTTTGGATTCGATTGGCTATTTGATTTTTTATAAGCACGTCGTTGTTGCGAACGTTAAAACGCCGAGGTTTTAAAATAACCGGAAACACAAATTTTGCATTTGCTTGCTAGTTTTTGCGAGCGCTCTTGTTAGTGTTATCTCTTAGGGCACTAATAAAGAGCTTCAGTCACTAGGGGTTGCATGTTAGGAGTGCCTTGGCCTAATGTGTGAAATCTAAAGGATAGGCATTAATAGATTGCTTGTTTCATATTAATGTACGAACTAAAGATAATAAGATAAGCGTGTAGAAATTAAAACTGATTATAGTTAAGACGCGGGTTCGAATCCCG
>LVBR01000051.1 GCA_001604495.1 Acholeplasmatales bacterium Tener_01
ATTTATTATTCTAGATCAAAAGAAGAGTTTGATATATTTGATTTGTTTGAAACTGGATTATATGATTTGTATTTAAATAGTGAAGTTGTAATATATTATTATAGTGAAAATGAGCCTACTAATGAAGGCGATTATTGGCATTATGTTAATGGCGTTGAAACAAAATGGTAATTATTTAGAAAGAGAGAACTAAAATGCGTAAATTATTATTTTTCTTTATTGTGATTTTATTATCTTTAGTGTGTTTTGCATGTGGCGAAAATGAGCACGAACCTGAACCAGAAAAAGAACCAGAGGTTGTTGATAATGGTGATAAAGAGCCAGAAACTACAGATCCAGTAGATCCTGAACCAGAACCTGAGCCAGAGCCAGAACCTGAGCCAGAACCTGAACCAGAACCTGAACCTGTTGAAGTTAAGATTAGTTTAAGCTTAGAATCTAGTGAGACTTTATATGTTGGTCAAACTACTAAATTAATCGTTACTTTAACGCCTTCTGGAAATTATGAATATGAATTTACACTAAAAACAGCTGATATCATTGAGCTTAGTGATGATTTAGTAATTAAAGCTTTAGCAGCTGGAACTTGCGAAATCGTATGTAAAGTAAAAGGAACTGATACTAAATCTTCAATTACAGTTGAAGTAGCAAGAGATAAAGTTGCTCCTGAATTTGTTTGGGAGACAGGTTTTACAGCTGATATGACTATTAGTTACAATGAACACTTTGATCCACGTGAAGGTTTTAAAATCATCGATAATGTTGATGGTGATATCACTGATCAAGTAGAAATAGAAGGAGTAGTTGATAACCGTAAACTTGGTAATCAAACTCTAAAATATACTATAAGAGATAGTAATCGTAATAGAACAATTGTTGAAAGAAAGATTAGCGTTGTTTGGGATTACACTGTTACATTTATTGGCCATGCTGGTTGCTATTCAGGTCTAATGAATAGTGCTGAAGCATTTAGAAATGCTTATTTAGTTCATCATTATCAAGCAATTGAATGTGATGTTAAGCAAACAAAAGATGGCGTCTTTGTAACAAGCCATGATGACACATTCAATGGTAAGACTATCGCCTCATACACTTGGGAAGAAATTAAAAATGAAGTATATGAAGCAACACGTGGTGGTATCAAATATTCAACAACTCTATGTACATTTGAAGAATATTTAAATATCTGTAAACAAGGAAAAGTTAAGGCAATTGTTGAACTAAAGAGTTCAGCAGGAATCACTAATAATGACCAATCAAGAATGCAAGCTTTGATGGACGTTATCACTAAATGTGGAATGTTACACGATGTTATATTCTTAGGTTCACAATATAACTGCCTAATTTGGACTAGACAAAACGGATATGATTATATTCCATGTCAATACCTTGTTAATTCTTGCGAAAATGCTGATTATTTGAAGCGATGTGTAGATAATAAACTTGATATCAGCTTTAACATTGAATATTCTAACTCTCAAGAGTGGATTGATCGTTATCACGAGGCAGGATGCAAAGTTTCATGTTGGACATTTAGCCAATATACAAATGCAACTCAACTTCAATCTTGGATCGATAAGGGCGTTGATTTTGTTACAGTTGATGTAACTAAACCATACGAAGTTAATCTTCCAAAGGCTGAAAGTGATGATTTACCTACTTATAAAGTAATGTTTAAAGATTACAATGGTGTTGTAATCAAGAAAATGAACGTTAAAGAAGGAAAGAATGCTGTTAGTCCAATTGATCCTGTTCGTCCTGGATATAAATTTATCGGTTGGGATAAAGATTATACTAACGTAACTCAAAACTTAGAAGTTAATGCTATGTATGAAATAGAAACATATACTATTACATATGTAGCCAATACTAATAAAGTTACTGAATCTACTTGGGCAACAAAAGCTGACTTTGTAGCTGACTTCTACAATGATTTATTTACTTGGATTACGCAAAATGTTGATAAGATGGCTAAAGTTTCATTCAATGGAACAGAGTACGTTACTAAGAGTGGAGCATCTCAAGGTGATGCCACATTCACTAATGCAACCGAACTTAAAGCCATGAATGTTTACATTTTTGAAGCTGCAATTTCAGCTAATTTATATAAACCAATTCAAGGAACAAACGATGCTAATTACATCCCTCTTGAAGATGATAATTACTTCCTAAATACTGAACCTTATCGTACTAAGTATCAAGGAATGAATGCATATTTATTAAATTGTATAAATCAATCTTATACAGGCTATAGTAGAACATTTAACCAAGCATCTAATAACAGAGTTCAAATATTCTTTAGATTCCACCAATGGTGTAATGGAACAACTATTGCATCACTAGATGTTTATCCAAAGAAGTACTTGGTTGAGGCTGGAACTATCACAACAGTTCTACCAACTGAACCTCTAACTTACACTGTTTTAGATGAAATCATCCTTCCAACAATCACAGGAACAGGTGCTGAGTTCAAAGGATGGTATTTAGAACCAAGTTGTCAAACTAAAGTAACTAAGATTGATGCGGGTAGCTATGGAAATATTGTTCTATATGCTGGATGGAAATAGAAAG
>LVBR01000052.1 GCA_001604495.1 Acholeplasmatales bacterium Tener_01
TAGCTGTTAGGTTAAAGTCTTTAGCACTTCCAGCTTTAATGTATTCTAATTTAGTATTATCATCATCAAACCAGCCCAAGAATTTATAGCCATCTTTAACTGGAATTGGTAGATAAACTGATGCTAATAAATTATCATATTCTTTAATATGAGTGATATCAGTTATCTCTCCACCATCTAAATTATAATTAATATGATATGCTTTAAGGCTATTAAAATAGTCAGTAACTCCTTTAATTGCTATTTGAGCTAGGGCATCCATTCCCTTCTTATTTGGGTGAACGGAGTCAAGAAGTCTTTGTAAATAATTGTCAATTGTTACCCCTTCACGCATCTCTACGCATGTTGCGCCAGTTAGGTTACTTACCTTTCTAATTACTTCATTAAAGGCCTCTCTTAAGCCTGGAGTTTTGGTATTTGTGATAGTTTCATATTCTAAGGTTGAAGTGAATATAATACTAGATGGGAAGTATTTTTGAATACTTGTAATCATTTGTTTATAGGCACTTTCAAATCTTTGAATAGTGATACCATTGCCACAGTCATTAATACCTAAATAGATAAATATAATATCAGGATTAATTCCATCTTTTGCAAGTAACTTGATTCTATCAACATCAATTCCTTGATTCTTTCCACCATATACGGATGTTCCACCATATGAATTATTGATTAGTAGTGTTGCACCGGTTGCAGTTAACATTTGACCCCACCACATGTCATTAGCTGAATTTACATTATTTCCACTGCTTGGGTAAATAACCGCAGCGTAGCCTTCAGGAACTGTTCCAGGATATGCTGAAATAGAATCACCATAAATTGAAACATAGGCATTTTCAAGTTTAGCTTCAACCCACTTAGCATAAACTGTAATGTCACCAGTTTGAACAGCATTGATTTCTGTGATTGGATTACCACTGAAATCACTATTTAAATAATATCCTCTAAAGAAATATCCCAAACGATGAGGAATTGGAAGTACTACGCCTTTTTCCTCAGGATAAGTTGAAATATCTTCATCAATTGATCCACCATTTAAGACATAATTAATCTTAGAATAATTATAGATTTTTTCCCACTGTGCAGTTAATACTTTATTGCCATAAGCTTTGCTATTTAATGAATAAATAATTCTACCTAGTGCTTTATCATACCATCCTAAGAATTCATATCCTTTTCTATAGGGTTCTGGAATTTCAACGCCTTTTCCTTCATAATACCATTCAGGTGCAGGAGTTGATGCTCTAAACTTTCCACCTTCAAGTTCATATGTTATATATCTTGTTTCATAAAGTGGTTCCCATTTAGCATATAACACAAAGTTTTTACTATCAGTTTCTTCAATTCTTCTTACTTCATTTCCACTAAAGTCACTATTTTCATACCATCCATCAAAATAAAAATCTTCTTTTTCTGGTTCAGGTAGTCTAAATGAATCACCTTGAGTATATTCATATTTAACATCTTCACCATCTAAAAAGTATCCATCAGATAGATTATATGTGATTGTGTATTTATCAGGATTTAAGTTCTTAAAACGAGCATATAATGTAACATCATAACTAAATGATTCATCAATTTTAGTAATCTCTTCAGTTATGAAATTCTTTGTTTCATACCATCCTAAGAATTCATATCCTTCTTTTTCACATTTAGGTAGTGTGTATTCACTAGGATAAGTATATTCATATTTAACATCACCAACTAACTCTCCACCATTTAAGATATAAGTTATTGAATATACCTCAACTTCAGCTATCTCTTTCCAGTTAGCTATTAATGTTATATCTTTTTTAGGAGTATATTTATCTAAATATAAATTAGCTCCATCACTCCATCCTAAAAATTCATTATTTTCTTTAATAGGTGTTGGCAAATTAATATCTACTCCCAAAACAGCTTCAACTACTAAATCACCTTGAAGCGTTCCACCATTTGGATTAAATGTGATTTTGACTTTTTCTTCTTTTTCACCGCATCCAAAAAGAAATAATGTAAATAATAAGATAAAAACAAAAATCATTTTAATTCTATTTAGCATCATACCACCTCAAATTAATATTATCTTCTACTATATTTATTATATTATTATTTTAAATCTTTACAAGTCATAATTGATAATTAATCAAAAATAAAAAAAGAACTATCCAAATAGTCCTCAAAAATATATATAGACATCTTTCCCCTTCATCCTAAAGGGTTAGTATGATGATTGCGATGGTGACGAATACGGGATTCGAACCCGTGGATGTATGCGTGAAAGGCATATGAGTTAAACCGCTTCTCCAATTCGCCATAGGTATATCTAAAAAAAATGGCGCCCCTAATAGGACTCGAACCTATGACCCCCTGATTAACAGTCAGATGCTCTAACCAACTGAGCTACAGAGGCAGCTATTTTTTTCTTATTTATAATTTAATAGAAAGGAGTTTGGCAACTTCCTACTTTTGCAGGTAAAAAC
>LVBR01000053.1 GCA_001604495.1 Acholeplasmatales bacterium Tener_01
ACACTTACATCATCAGTAAACTGTAAGTTTTCTTTTCTTGCTTTTTCTAATGATTTTAAGAAGACATCAGTCTTTAATCCTTGAGGAGTTTTCATAAGAACTAAGTTCTTTCTTTCAACAATCCTATTACGATTTCCTGTTACTCTTCTTACGCTTTCGGTTACTTCACTTACTAAAGCTACACTTTTAGATACTTCTAAACCATTTACTACATTTTGAATATCTTTTTTACTAATTAAAGGTCTTGCTCCATCGTGTATTAAAACATACTCACTAGCTACATGTAGCATTCCATTATAGACACTAGCACCTCTTGTGTCTCCACCAGCCACATACATTATTCTTTTATCAGTTGTGACACTATTAACATAATCTTTAATTTCTTTTTCTTCTTCCTTCTTACAAACAATAATCAAATTGTTCATATTAGGAAAAGCTAAGAATTTAACTAAAGAATAATAATATAGTGGTTTATCATTAATCTTATAAAAGACCTTATTATAGCCTAAACCGGCTCTTTGTGAGGAGCCGGCAAGTAATAATATGCAATCAAATTCAATCATAGATCTTCCAAGAACTTGTTACTTAAATCAACTTTGCATTTTTCAAATTCTAATGAATTATCTCTAAGTTCATCTAAGTTATATTCAACGTATCTACAATCTTTGTTTGTAGCAAGATAAAGTGCCAATCGTCCTGCTTCAACATATTCTAATGAATTCTTTTCACTAACGCTATCAGAATGAACAAATCCTAAGACATTAGTTACAAAGTATTTGTTTCCTTCATAAGTTACAGTAGATTCCAAAAGTAATGAATTCTTATTCTTAACCATACGAATGTTATCACGATAATTATCGATATCACATGTTAGAATACAATATTCTCTACTACTAACTTTGTAAACTCTATCGCCACTTGCAAATAATTCTTTATCAACAGTCTTTAGATAACTTTCAATAACCGCATTTGATGCTTCTTTACCAAGATGTTTGATTAAGTTTTGGTTGTTATTGATTAGAATAAATGATAGACCAAAGTCTTCATTTAGACTAATCTTTCTTGATAATTCGGCTTCAAGATCATTTCTATCTAAGATTTCATCATCAGTCTTAATAGGAGACTTATGGAATGTTGAAATAGTTTCGCCATCGATGAAGTCTTTAACTTCTTCAAACCATTCAATTCCACGAACAGTCTTTAGACGATAACGATATTTATTTCTACCTTTCTTTTGTTTAAGAAGTGTATCATAAGTCTTTAAATCATCTTCAGTAATAAAGTTCTTATATTCATCAATTGTTAGAATATGAGTCTTAATATTTAATAGTTCGCGCATTCCTTTAGTTAAATGGTAACCAGGAATTCTTTCATCAAAGAAACCGATTGGTTCTTCTAAAGTTTCTAAGTACTTATCAAATGCAGGTGAGAACTCAATCTTGCCTTCTTCAGTTGCTTCAACTTCTTCAGGCTCTTTAGCTTCTTCTTTAGGAGCTTCTTTTTGAGCTTTCTTAAGAAGTCTAGTTACAAGTAAGGCAATATCAACTAATAGAACAATGAAGTATAGGATTGTTGCGAAGAAGATCCAAGTTAATTCTTGATATCCCTTCCAGTAAATCAAATATCCCATAATGTCAGCTACAATATGAACACCAATTCCGATCACTGCTAAAATGAATAAAACAAATTCAATAAAGCAAAGACGTTTTAGTTTACTAATCATAACAACAAATAGTGCTATAAATAATAACGTAATACCAATCAAAACTAAATAATAGTTTTTGTTTATGAAGCTTATAAATCCTCCCAAACTAAGTGTTAACATATTAGTATTGCCTCCTATTTAACATCTAAGAATCCATCTAGCATTTCTTTTAGACGGTCAATTCTTAAACCTAAGCTTATTGTACCACTAGATGCAACTGATATATTACCAGTTTCTTCACTGACTACGATTGTTAAGGCATCGTATCTTTCACTTAAACCGATTGCTGCTCTATGTCTTGTACCCAAATTCTTAGGAATATCATACTTATCAGTTGATGGAAGATATGCACCAGCACACATAATTTTATTCTTTCTGATGATAACAGCACCATCATGACAAGCAGTTCCAGGATAGAATATTGTAGTTAGGATTTCTTGGTTAATTGAAGAGTTGATTGGAATAGCTTTTTCAATAAATGTATTTAAGCTATCATTTCTTTCGATGGTAATCAAAGCACCAATCTTTCTCTTTGATAAGAAGTCAGCTGTATTACACAAAGTATCGATAATCTCTTGCTTTTCTAATACGCTACTAAAGGCATTGTTTGTCTTGTTTGTTGAGAAACGCATTTCAAAGTCATGTCTAATTTCTTGTGAATAAATAACAATTAAACATACACCTAAAAGCATAAAGCAATATTTTAAAGTAGCATTAAAGGCATCAAGAGAAAATACCAAAGAAATGATAAATGCAATAAAGCCAATACCAAGTAAAACATAGAATAGAGGTTGTTTGAGTCTCTTAACAATAAATGAAATCAATATCACAACAAATACTAATGTCAGTACAATATCAAATACTGCTTTGATAATTCCACCAACTGAAAAGCCATTTGTATATTCATTTAGTAGGTTTTTAAAGGTTTCAATCATTTCTATTCAACTCCTTTATTAATAATAAGATCTACTTTCATTTTTCTAACTTCATCAAGTGTTTGTTTTGTTAGAAAATATTTTATCATTTTTTCATCTCTTTCATCAATAGCATAATCAATTGGTAAATTATTGATTTCATCTAACAAAAGGATGTCCGCACCATTCTCTACCAAATACTTAACCATATCTAAGTTACCTTTAGTTACTGCTAAGTGAAGTGGAGTCATTTCAAGTTCTGTTCCAATATTGATGTCACATCCGTGTTCAACCAAGCTCTTAACAAACTTCATCTTGTCATCTAAAACGGCTTTATGAATTGGGGCATCGCCATTATCATTAGCCAAGTTTACATTGACACCACTATCTAAGAAGATATTAAAAAGTCTCAAATCATTCATCTTAATAGCAAGATGAAGTAGAGTATTGCCACTTGAGTTTTGAGTGTTGATATCAATATCTTCCTCTTTTAGTTTATTAAGGGTGTTTTTAATGTATAAGTATCTATGTGGGTCGCACTTAACAGAGTACACGAAGTCACTAAACTTCTTCTTATTTCCTCTTTTGTACATTCTTACCACGCTTCATTTCTTCTAACATCTTTTCATACTCTTTCGCAATGCTAATCTTAGATACGATCTTAGTATCAAAGCCATTAGCCAAATGGTTTTGATAAACATCACGATAAGTATTTAGTGATTCTTGAGGAGCGCTATTACCCCATAAAATGACATTAGCTTGAATTGTTGTGTCATTGTAACGGTAAATTACACCATTAGATGAACAACTTGCTTTGTAACCATCGCTTTCAAGACGGCTCTTGATTCCACGCATTACATCTCTTACATTAACTTCAGGTAATGTATTCTCACAAATAAGTAATTTCTTAATTCCTAAGAAGAAACGATATTTGTGTTCACCTTCAAGTAGGTTATCATTATCATATACCATTACTTTATTCTTAGTAATTAAAAGTGAATTAATCAAATTATCACTGATGTAGTCGACATCGATTGTATAGTAATCTTCTAAGAACACAATATTGTATTCAGCATCATAATAATAACCAGTAGCTAAATCACAAACATTGATCTTATTTAGAATAATAGTAATTATTTCACTATTAGGAATACTTTTTCCTAAGAAATAATTAGCTAAAGCTTCTAAGAAATCACGTTGCTTACTAATCTTTTTAATAAATACATTAAATTTAGTATTGCAATTGCGTTTGTATGAATCGTAAATGAACTTACATAAATTACCAGTTATTACTTCTACACCACAATTGTCAGAATAGTTTCTACAGATTAAGCCACTCATATTGTCAATCTTACATTGTAAGTTTTTAGGCATTGGAGTGTAACGATAATCAAATGTGATTGTGGCCATTTGACGAGTCTTACTGATTAAGTTATTAATAACGGATGTATGAGTTGGCTTTTCACCACTGATGATAACTTGTTTTGCTAAAACGAAATCACCATAAGCGCTTGATGATAACAAGTGGGCATCATCAATAATAACCAAATCATAATGATTCTTGTCTAAATACAAATTACAAATATCGCTACTTGCAAGTATTACTTGTTTATTGCTACGACGAACATATTCTTTGTAATCTAAGGCTTTCTTACTAGTATTTTTTAGATTACGGTTTTGTTCTTTTCTGATTCTTGAAACAAGTTTTTCTTCATTATTAGAAACTAACTGCTTCTCTATTTGATAGATTTCTTTAATCTTGTTTATGAACTCTTCACTGTTTTTAAGTTCAGGATACTTTTCAAAATAGATATGTTCAATATTTTTGAAGTAAGTAAACTTAAAGTCATTTACTAATCCTTCACCATTTCTACATTTACATGCATAATCAACTAATTTATCTAAATGATAATCACTTAGGATTGCTAAACCTTGAGTTGCATGTAAGTATAAGTTAAGTTCATCACCACTATTAAGTAGAGTCTCTAAGTAATCAACAGTTTCTTCTAGTTCACCATAGTAGTATCTAGAGATACCATCACTAAAGATATGTGAATATGCTTTAAAGATATCATTGATTTCATCACCAGTCTTCTTACATTTTTCTAGGTAAACGGAAATCTTTTCATATGTTTCATTCTTTAAGGCATCTAAGAAACCTTTAGGTGAAATAAATGATTCAACGAAATCACTAAATGAGTCAATTAATTCTGACAAATAATTAACATCAGTCTTTTCACCTTTGTAACAATCACCAAATAATCTTTCATATTCAATGTTTGTATCAAAGTGTTTCTTTAAGTTTTCACGTTTAGCAAGGCTTTCTTTTAAGAAGAAGTAAGTCTTACTTGAAACAAATGTTCCTTCCTTCTTCTTTAGAATCTTCTTAATTCTATCGTTAGATGCATATAAATTACGAAGATATTCTAATACCTCAGTGATTTCTTCAATCTTCTTATTGAAGTCTTTATTTAAAGTAATCTTATAATTTCCAATAAGTAGTGCTAAGTCTTCAAGTCCATAATAAGTACGTCTAAAGTTATTTAGTGATTTAGTTATTGATTGATTATCCTTTTCACTTAACTTAATTAAAATCTTAATAATAGCTTTTTGATGAACTTGAGTTTGAATGCTATCAACATAGCCTTTCCAATCTCTAATCTTCTCTAAGATGTCATTATTAGGACGATACTTTTCAAGTGTTAGTTCAGAATATTCATCTTTCTTAATACGAAGTCTTTGAATATCCGCAAAATATCTTTTAACGTGAGTGATTTGTTCATCCAAATTACCACGACCAAAGTATTTCTTTAATACACTCGCTAGGGCTTTCTTAACTTTCTTTTCTTTACTTTGAATATATTCATCAATCAGATTCAAAATATCCTTAGCCTTCATTCCAACAACCTTAGGATAGTTTGTTGTGAAGTCTTTAATATAGTGAGTAGCATCGTTGATTTCGTCTAATACACCTTCAACTTTTTTATAATACTCATTATATTCTTTATTGCTTATGGCATTAATAACATTACGGTTAGTTTCATGGCTATCTAAGAATGTCATTAACTTCAATAATTCATTGATAGAATCATTAGTTTTACCGAAGTTATAGCCACTTATTTTTTCAAATGCTTGAATACTCTTACGATAGTTAGCGATTTGTTCGTTACCATCTAGTACTCTAACCATAATGTCGTTACGGTTACTAAATAACTCATCGATTAAATCTAAGTCGCTCTTTGTGTAGTATTTACCCATTATCTCGTTTATTTCATCGTTAATGTTAAACAAGTTGTAATTGGTAAATAATTGATCTAGATTGTAATTGATCTCTTGGTAACTATATACATTGCTCTTTAAACGTTTGAATTCGTTTTGAGCTTTTCTAAAGCCACTTAAGTCGCTTGTTTTCCAACTTACTGGAACAGCGTGAATATTTAGATTTTCAATCTTAGATACAACTTTACGTAAATTTGCATAATCATTGATTTTAACTGTCAAGAATTTATCTTCTAATGCTTTCTTTTCTTTCTTAAATACTAAGAAGCATTCATAAATTCTCTTGATTAAAGTCATGATAATCTTAGAATCTTCAATCTTACTATTCTTTGGAAGAGATTTCCAATTAGAATCATTGAATACACCCATTTGTTTTAAGGCTTCTTCAATCTTTTCAAGGGCACTAACAATCTCTAAATATTCATTTTTATAAATATTTGATAAGTCATCAATTTCAATGACTTGAGGTTTTAAGCTAATTAGTGTGATTATTTCATCAATTACTTCGATAAAACGATGGTCTAAGATTCTTCCACCCATTTTATCTTCAATCGAATTGATGTATTGATAATCATCTTTTAACTTATCAATATCAACATCGATATGATCTATCTTCTTTTCAGTTATTACTTCATTTGAAAGTGATAAATAAGAATTAGTTAGATTAGCTAAATTATTGCCAAGACCTAATTTGATTAGTTCTTTTTCAATTGAATCTAAGGTTTCCTTCATATTAGAAATATATAAGGTCTTCTTATTATCATGCATAGCATTAAGCAAGATATTCTTTAATGCTAGGGTTTTACCAGTTCCATTTCCCCCAACAATCGTAAAACTCTTTCCTTGTTTGCTGCTATAGACAGCTTTTCTTTGCTTCTTATTAAGCATATCAACAAAATATACCTCATTTTCTTTAAGATACATCTTGTCATAGTATTTATCATCTTCAATAGTTAATTCAAAGTTATTAGAATCGATGATAAAGTCACGATTAGCAACTTCACCAAATGTTAAATAGTTTTCAAGTTCTAGACTAATTCCATCATATTTATTAAGTTGGATACAGAAAGCATCAATTCCATAAATTGTATCTTCTTCAAGCTTTAATGATTCAATGCCTCTTGATGATAGTACTTTTTGTAAATATGGGTTAACAAAAGATGAAGCAATCTTTTGAATTAAAACTTCTTCTTTTTCGTAATATAGTTTAACTGGGATTAAAATAGCAGGTGTGAATACTTCTTTTTTCTCTTTAGTGTGTTTAACTACACCGTATGTGATGAATAGTTGTCTATTGATATTCTTTTTATTAATATTAATAAAATAGATATATGGCATAACATTACGCATGTACTCGTTTGCTAAAGTACTATGTCCAACGCCACTATTTTGAATTGGAAAATAAGTGACATCTTTAAGATTAACAAGCTCATTCTTTAAAATTCTTTCGAAGGCGTTAATCTCGATGTTACCAAATTCCAAATAACTGTTTTCAACAAATATGTTATTTAGATGTTGGTTGTTATTACTAAGTTTTAATAGTAAATCTTTTGCCATAATCAATACCTACTAATCCAAAATATATTATACCATAAAGAAAAAGTAAAAAAAAGAAAAGATACTCAATTATTTTTAGTGATTTAGTGGCACTATTTTGGTATAATATTAAAATGGAGGTGATAAATATGCAAGATAACACATTTCCATTCCAAAAAGCTTTGATTGTTGGGGTGAATACTAATGATGATGACGCTAAATTCCTTGAAGAAGTCGAGGAACTTAAAAGCCTAGCCCTAGCGTGTGAAGTTGAAGTACTCGATGTTATCACCCAAAATAGACGCTTTCCTGATGTTAACACCTATGTTGGTAAAGGTAAAATCGAAGAAATCAAAGTTGCAATCAATGCTTTAGATATTGAAGTAGTTTTATTTAATGATGAACTGGCTCCATCACAAATATCAAATCTACAAAAACTACTTGATATTCAAATCTTTGACCGTACATATGTTATTTTAGAGATATTTAAACGCCGTGCTAAAACTAAAGAAGCTAAACTTCAAGTAGAGATTGCTTCCCTTGACTATATGCTTCCACGTTTAGTTGGCCTTCATCAAGGATTATCTCGTCAAAGAGGTACTGGTGGTGGCTTTGCTCATGGACGTGGTGCCGGTGAAACCCAACTTGAACTAGATAGACGTGTCACAACAAACAAAATCGTTCAATTACGTGAAGAACTATCTCAAATTACTAAACTTAGAAAAGAACAAAGAAGCTTACGTAAGAAAAACGAAGAAAAAGTTGTAAGCCTAGTAGGCTACACTAATAGCGGTAAATCATCAACTTTAAATGCCATTTTAAAGCATTCAACTGCCTTAAAGAAAGAAGTATTTGAAAAGGATATGCTATTTGCAACTCTTGAGACTTCAACTAGATCAATTGAACTTAAAAATGGAGCTCACTTCTTACTAACTGATACTGTTGGATTTGTTAATAAACTTCCTCACCACTTAGTTGAATCATTTAAGTCAACATTGGAAGAAGTAAAAGAATCTGATTTAATAATTCATGTTGTGGACGCATCAAATCCAAGTTTTATCGACCAAATCGCAACAACTAACAAAGTATTAGAAGAACTTGATGCTAAAGGCATCCCTGTAATTTATGCTTTTAATAAGGTTGATAAAGTTGATGGCTACTTCTTTATTCCTCAAGAATACTATCCTGCAATCACCACTTCAGCAAAAACTGATGAAGGAATCGGTCAGCTTATTAAGATGATTGTTGAAAAGGTGTTTGATGATTATTCAAGTTGTACTCTATTAATTCCTTATAAAGATACAAAAGATTTAGAAGTAATCAAACAAAACGCAATCGACTATGAAGTAACATATAACGATGAAGGATCAATCTTTAAAGGTAAAGTTAATAAAAAGATTACAAACATTATTAATAAATACCAAAAATAAAAAGCGCATTAACTGCGCTTTTTTATTATCTCTTTAATCATATCGATCGTAATTTCACTGTTTATCGCACCAGGGTACAGTGTTGAAAGACTTGCACAAATATTTGAATAAATTATAGCATCATCTTGCTCAAAGTTATTAGCTAACGAATAGCAATACATCGCATTAAATGAGTCCCCTGCACCTGTTGTATCAACTGGATTAACTTTAATTGTTTCGTATTTTGTCATTATTCCATCTTTAAAATGTAGACATCCATTTTTACCAATTGTGACAATTACTTCTTTTAGTTTCTCATCTTCCATTTTATCTAGTATTTTTTCAAGTGGTTCATCATCATCTAGATTAAATATTTGACGAGCTTCGATTTCATTTGGAGTAATAACATCAGCAAATTGCAATAATGATTTATATTCACCATTATATGGAGCAGGATTAATGACAATCTTTACTCCTTTTTCTTTAGCAATACTAATCGCTTCAAGGTTGGCACTAAATGGCACTTCAAATTGAAGTGATAAAACATCACTTGCTTCAATTTGTTCTTTATAATCTAAGACATCTAATACTTTAAGTTTTAAGCTTGCACCAGGATACTCCAAAACTATATTTTCACCAAACTTATCTCTTAAAATATAAGCAAAAGCTGTCTTATCTTCTTTTTCTAGTAAACTAAAGTTGATGCCACGCGCTTTTAAATCATCGGTACATTTTTTTCCACCCTCGTCAGTCCCAATACTAGATAGATAGAAAACATCACATCCAAGTTTTTTTAATAAAACTG
>LVBR01000054.1 GCA_001604495.1 Acholeplasmatales bacterium Tener_01
AATTATTATAAAAGAATAAAAAAAAGAGACTTTTTTAAGTCTCTAATTCTACTTGTTTTGGTCTAATAGATATAGTTTTTCAACATTTTCTTTATCAACCATATTGTTAACACCCATTATATGATAATCATTATTAGCAATAAAGGCATCAACTTTATATTTTTGAGATAGTATTTCAACAATATCTGTTAGATAATATTCTTTTTGAGCATTATTGTTGGTTACATTATCAATTGCTTCAAACAATAATCTTGTATCTGCACAGTAAAATGCCACATTGATTTCTTTGATTTGCTTTTGTTCTTCGGTACAATCTTTAAATTCGATGATTTTCTTGAATTCACCGTTTTCACGGTAGATTCTTCCATAACATTTTGCGTCGTCTAAGATTGTTGTGACAACAGTCAAATCATTTTTCTTGTCATTATGATACTTAACAATATCATTAATTAATTTTGTTCCAATGAAAGGAACGTCACCTGGAAATACAAGTGTAATACCATTCATATCTTTTAGACAAGATTTTGCGGCAAGGCAAGCATGAGCTGTTCCATCTTGAACAGTTTGAGTTGCAAATTTAACAGGAGTAGTTATGGCTTTTTCCATATCTTCTTTCTTGTATCCTACAACTACCACAACATCGTCGATTCCAACTTCATTTAGGGCATCAACGATATGTTGGGCCATTGCTTTGCCACATATTTCAACACTGCACTTGGGAACATCAGTATTCATTCTTGTTCCCTTACCAGCAGCAAGGATTATTGCATGTTCGTTCATTTTAGCACTCTCTTTTTAAGTAATAAATCTTTGGCGTTTTCGCTAAATAACTTATTAGCAATCTTTTCGCCAAATCTTCTTAGAATAATATTATAAGCTTTTAAAAAATCATATTCTCTTTTAGCATGACAATCACTAGCCACAAAATCAACTAAACCTTCTTTGATATATTTTAAAGTCTTTCTCTTCATACCAAAGCCATATCTACCAACAATACTACTAGCATTAACTTGAATTAAGGCTCCAGTATTTTTAATATCAAAAGCCGTATTTAAGTTAACATAGTTATATTTTTCAATATGAGCAATAACAACTTTTTTCTTTAAAAGTTTAGCATTATATACTACTTCACTAATATCAATTTCACTATCGTAAGAAAATTCAAGCAGATAATAGTCACTATTATTTAGTGATATTATTCTTTCTTTTTCTAGATAGTCTTTAAAGGAAGTAGTTTTGTGAATATATATTTCTTGTCCTAAATAGAGATTAATATCAATCTTATTCTCCTTAGCTAAATTGACTAAAGCATTATAGCCACTATATATCTCATTTAAAGGAGTTTCAAACATACCTCTACGATAGTGAGGAGTAAGAATGATATCACTAACACCGGCCTCTTTGGCCTTATTTAATAAATAAATGGAAGCTTCAATATTATCACTTCCATCATCTACTTTTGTAATAATATGGGAATGAATATCGATAAGATTCTTATATTCCATATCCATTATTTCTTTTCTTCGCGCTCTTTTTGATAATAATAGTAATAATATGTACTATTATAATCATAATAAGTGCTACCAATCTTTGGATCGTAATAAGAGAATACAACACCTAAGATATTCATATTATTACTTCTTAATAATCTAATTGCATCATTAACAAATTTCTTCTTTGTTAAACCATATGCCACAACAAACAATACACCATCAGATAAACGTGAAATATGTAGATAATCACTAACTAATACTATAGGTGGGCAGTCTAACAATACAAAATCGTATTCTTTTTTTAATTCTTCGATTAAATCAAGCATCTTTTGGCTTGTGAAAATAATAGATGAACTCTTAACTGAATGACCTTTAGTAATGATATCAACATTTTCATAATTAGTCTTTTTGATTAATTGTTCTTTTGTGATGTCACCAATAATATATTCATTGATACCATCTTTATTTTCCATTAAGAAAAGGCGATGCAAAGCTCCACGTGAGAAGTCACAGTCAATTGCAATAACCTTCTTGCCACTTGCACCTAGTGCAACCGCAAGGTTAGCAGTTGTTGTAGTTTTACCTTCTTGTTCCACGCTTGATTCAATTTGAATTACTTTCTTGCCATCAACACCAAAGCATAAAACATTATCTTTTAATCTTGTATATTGTTCTATCGCTTTTCCATAACCTTCTAGGTCTCTATCAAAAATGATTGCTTCTTCTCTAGCAATTTTTTTACGCTTTTTGCTTAGAATCATTTTTACCTCCACCATAACGTTCTGGAATACATGCTAGAACTTCTAAATTATAAATGTTTTCAAAGTCAGTCTTTGATGTGTATGTATCATTAACAAAATACTTGATTAAAATGATTGCAAATGAAATAACTAAACCAGCTAAAATGGCAATAACAACAATCTTTAATGTTCCTCTAGATGATGATACTTCACTAGCTTCTTGAACAAGCTTAAGCTTGTTACTTAAGATTACAAAGTCAGGTTTTCCCTCATCGTCAGTGGCATTTGCACATTCAATGGCAGCTTTCATAACTGAATTTGCCATATCTTTTGACATATTAGGGTCATTACTTTTAGCAGTCAAAGTAACAATCATACTTGAAGTTTTTGTTTCAAATACAATTGAATTCTTTATTGTTCCCTTTGTGATTGTTGGATAAGTTGCCTTTAAATTATTATAAGCAATTGTAATTACAGGATCACTAATAACAAATTCTTTAAATGTATTTGTTAGGTTAATAGAATAAGCATAAGCCGTAGATTCACTACCACCACTTACTGGTTCTGCTTCTACTAAGCCGGTTGCTTTTGCTGAATAAGTGATATCTTTAATAAAGAAACCATAGATTCCGCCAGCTAAACCAAAACAAAATACAATCAATATAATCATAAGAAGATTCTTTTTGATTAAAAATAATATTTGATTTAATGATAAACCTTCTTCTATATTAGTTCTTTCTTCCACTTTCTTCCTCCAATTAATAATGCTTTATAATTCTACCATATTACTTGCAATTTAGCAAGACTTAGTAAAAGTGAATTCATCCACAAATCTATAGTCATCTGGGAATCCCAACTCAACAAGCACCTTGTTAATTATATCGTTGATATCTTTTCTATGAGCAATTATCTCATCAAATAATTTAAATTGATTTCTTGCTCTATCCAAATTGTGTGTAGGATAACTAATCTTAAAATAATTATCACCATCGATATAGTCATCTAAGAAACGCATTCCTACTTCTAAAGTAATTAAGGCAAAACCAAAGAATAAGTTTTCAACTTCTTTTGCGGTGATAATTGATTTCATATTAGAAAGCATTCCTTTAGTGAATGCTTCAACCATTCTTAAATCAACTGTTACTTTGCTTAAATCAGTTTCATCTTCGTTGGCTGTTGTGGCACCGCCTCTTAAGGCATCGCCATAATCAAACAAAATTGATCCTTTCATAACGGTATCAAGGTCAATTAAGCAAATTGCTTTCTTGGTATTATTATCAAATAATACATTTGATGGCTTAGTATCGTTGTGAGTAACTCTACGAGGAATCTCTTTGTCCTCAATTAGTTTATTAATGTAGTTATAACATCCTTTATATTCATGAATCTTTTGAATTTCTTTTTTAACGTCTTTAGCTCTATTTAGTGGGTCTAGCTTAAGAGTTTGTAAGAAATGATTATAACGATAAAGTGTATCATGGAAATGTGGGATAGTATCTTCTAAGATTCTTGTGTGAAATCCATCCAAAAGGTTTTGAAAGTCCCCAACGATTCTACCCATTTCATAAAACATTTCCGGTTCATTTAATCTTTCATAGGCTTTAGCTTTGTCAATAAATTGAGTACAACGCCAATATTCATCATCAATAATCGCTAAAGTCTGATCGTATCTAGTCTTAATAATGTTTAATACACCACGTGAAGGATTAAGACCACAATAAATGATTTTTTTCTTAATGAAGTTTGTTACTTCTTCAATATTGTGCATCATTCCATATGGGCTACGAAATACATGAGTATTGATTTTTTGTAATGTATATTGCGCCTCAGGCATTGTAAGAAGGTAACTTTCATTAATATGGCCACCTTTTAATACACTAATATCAACGATATTATCCGTCTCAACAAATTCTTTACACACGTGTAAGAGGTGTGCCTTTTTCTTTTCACAAATCATTTTTATTCCTTCCTTGAGTTTTTCATTTTTCACGTATAACAACAGTAAAATTTTCCACTATTAAATTTATAAGATTTTTAGAGAAAACAAAACATAAGGCAAATTTGGCCCCTATTTTTTAATTCTATGAAGTTATAACGAGAAAAAGAAGAAAAAACTACAAATTATTGATTATTTAATATAATTGTATTGTAATAGGCTAAAATAAGCCAATTTTTAATATATTCTATCTATTATATATAATAACACATATTTTATAAAAAGCAAGTTTATTAAAATTATATATCTTTTTTAGGTAGATTTTTCCCATAAAGCGTGTAAAAAGCCTCCTTTTTGGAGGCTTTTTTTGTTACTCGCTAACTTTACCAGGATTTAAGATATCGTTTGGATCAAATACTTTTTTAATACCAGCCATAAGTCTGATTTGATTTTCTCCAAGCAATTCTTTCATATAACCTTTCTTGGCATAACCAATTCCGTGTTCGCCACTTACAAGACCACCAACGCGTGATGCTTCTTTGTACATTTCATCAAACACCTTAGCCAAGATCTTTTCAAACTCTTCTTTAGTGTAGTCATCTCTACAAATATAGATATGTAGGTTTCCATCACCGGCATGGCCAAAACTTGGAATACGGATATTATATTTCTTAGCTAAATCGTATGTGAATTTGATATATTTAGCTACTTCACTTCTTGGAACAACTACGTCGCATTCATCCATTTCAGTAGTTGATGCTTTGATTGCTTCAAGGAAGGCTCCACGAGCTTTCCATACTGATTCTTTTCTTTCATCAGTATCAACAATTAAACCATCAATGGCATTAAGTTTATTGATGCACATATCGGCAGCTTTAGAATAGTTAGCTTTTAGTTCTTCTTTGTTAGCACCTTCAAATGTTAATAGAATATACGCATCGCTTCTTGTGTCTGGAAATTTCTTTCCTAGGAATTCTTCAGCAAATCTGATAGTATTTCTTTCGAAGAATTCGATGGCTATTGTATTAACTTGGGCTTTAATGATTTCAGGAACAGCATCAAGTGCTTCTTCCTCGCTTCTAAATGGTAAAAGTAGGCTTAAAGTTTCTTCTGGTTTAGGAATAACTTTTAAAATAGCTTTTGTAACAATACCTAAAGTACCTTCACTACCAATTATTAAGTTCTTTAGTGAATACCCAGTTGAATCTTTAACAACTTTTCTTCCAA
>LVBR01000055.1 GCA_001604495.1 Acholeplasmatales bacterium Tener_01
TTACCATGTTTTCTTTTTGATATTTCATCATTTCGACGGCTCCACCTTTTTTGTTTTTACGGCCGTAGTATGTTGGACAAATATCAGCTACATCGATGATTGAAAATCCTTTATGGGCGATTCCATCTTGGATTAACTTAGTTGTTTGAACTGCATGGTAGCAGTCACCTTTAGCTACATATGTTGCTCCAGCACCCATAGAAAGCATTGCAATATCAAATGGTTGATCGATATTACCATATGGAGCAGTTGTTCCATAGTCTCCAGTTGGAGTTGT
This sequence comes from Acholeplasmatales bacterium Tener_01, assembly GCA_001604495.1. Lineage (GTDB taxonomy): Bacteria > Bacillota_I > Bacilli_A > ML615J-28 > CAG-698 > Tener-01. The sequence goes on from LVBR01000055.1 coordinate 278, forward strand.
TGGGGAATATTGACCACCAGTCATTCCATAAATACTATTATTAAATACAACAACAGTTAAATCAATGTTACGTCTTGCAGCATGAATTAAGTGATTTCCACCAATTGCTGATGCATCGCCATCACCAGTTAAAACGATAACATTAAGTTCAGGTCTAGCCATTTTTATTCCAGTTGCGAATGCGATAGCTCTACCATGAGTTGTGTGAAGTGTTTGGAAATTCAAATATCCTGCAGCACGAGATGAACAACCAATGCCACTAACGATTACAGTCTTATCAACATCAAGTTTTAAATTGTCAATTGCTTTAACAACATCACGTAAAATAATTCCATTGCCACAACCTTGACACCATATTTGAGGTAAATGTTCAGGACGAAAATATTTTTCTATTAATGCGCTCGCCATTATTTTACCTCCTTAACCTTATTAACTATTTCATCTGGAGTAATAACTGTACCATCAATCTTACCTAAGAAGTCAACTTTACAATTATTATTCTTAACGATTCTTTCTACTTCTAATACATATTGACCATAGTTATGTTCAACAACTAAGATTCTTTTAACTTTATCACCAAGTGCTTTAATTTCTTTTTCAGCTGAAGGCCATACAGTAATTGCTCTAAACATACCTACTTTATAACCGTCATTTCGAAGTAAGTCTATAGCACTCATAACGCTTCTTGCTGTTCCACCATAACATAAAATGGCAGTATCAGCATCTTCAAGTTTATATTCTTGGTATTGAACAATATCACTTACATTTTCAGTGATCTTCTTCATTAATCTTTCATGGAGTTCTTTAGCAACTTTATTGTTGTTTGTTGGAAAGCCATCAAATCCATGACTTAAACCAGTAATGTTATATTTAACATTGCCTTGTAAGTGATTCTTTGGAATAAGTTCACCCTGTGAAACTTCATAACCATTCTTATTGATTTTGGTTCCCTTATTTCTTTCAATTATTTCAACATTATCATCTAGTTCAACACCTTCTCTTAAATGTCCCACTATTTCATCCATTAATAAAATTACTGGTGTTTTATATTTTTCTGATAAGTTAAATGCTCTAATTGTTAGATTATATACTTCAGTTACTGAACTTGGTGAAATGGCAATAACAGGATGATCACCATGTGTTCCCCATCTAGCTTGCATTACATCAGCTTGTGATGGGCTAGTTGGTAGGCCAGTTGATGGTCCACTACGTTGAACATTAACAAATACGCAAGGGATTTCAGTCATACATGCATAACCAATGTTTTCTTGTTTTAGACTAAATCCTGGTCCGCTTGTAGCGGTCATTGATTTAATACCAACACTTGATGCACCGATAATTGCAGCTGAACTTGCTAGTTCATCTTCCATTTGAATAAAATGTCCTCCAACTTTTGGTAAAAGTAAGCTAGACATTTCCGCAATCTCTGTAGATGGAGTGATAGGGTAACCCGCAAAGAAACGCATTCCGGCTTTAATTGCGCCATGAACACAAGCAGCATTACCTTGCATTAAAACTTTTTTGCTCACTATTCTTCACACTCCTTTATATATATTGCATAATCTGGACATCTTTGTTCACATTGCCCACATAAAATACATTTTGACTTGTCCACTATTGTTACTTTTTCTTTAACAACAGCTAAAACTTCTTTAGGACAGAAAGCAGCACATATGCCACATCCTTTACACCATTCAGTATTAATAACTAATTTCTTAACCATTTTTATTCTCCCTAGTTATAAAATAAAAAGTATAATTTAAACACTATCTATTATTATATCACAAGCAATTAATAATGGTATAAAAAATCATACATATAAAAGTAAAAAACTACTCGGTTCAAACCAAGTAGTCTATTATTTATTCTTTGTCTTAGCCTTAACTAGATGTACAAAAAAAGCATAGCACAAATGAGCACACAACATATGAACGATAACTGTCTAGAGTAAAATCTAATGGTGTTTTTATTTTAAGGTAATTGTAATGGTTACATCACCATCGCCTAATAAGTCAGTTAGTTCACTCTTAGATAAATTGATGTGACCTAGTTTAGTATAAGCCCATGTATTTGAATCATAGAAGATTACTATTTGGTTAGATGAATATAAAACAATGTCTCCTGGTGAAGTAGTAATTCTGGTATCAGCTGATGCAATTGATGTTCCTAAAGACCCAACTTGCTCGAAACCACCATACATATGCATTTCAATAGTAAGCCCATCTTTAGCTAGTTTCTTTAATGCAGTAACTGAATCGTTATCAAGCCAATTAACATCAACTTCAGTATTACCAATTTTTAAAGATAAAGTTTTATTCATAAGTTCATCATCCTCTTTAGGTTGTATCGTAGTATCATCACTTGTTGTACCAGGCTCCTGAGTAGTAGGTTGGCTTGGCTCAGTGGTTGGATTCGATGTAGATCTACTACAAGAAACAAGAGTGCACATTAAAACTAGAGTTGTAATTAGAATTATAAATCTTTTCATAAAGGTCACCTTTAGGCTTATTATACTACAAAATCATAAAAAAAGAGAGGCAAGCTACCTACGAAATTAAAATCGTTGATATCTTGCCTGCTCTAATATGCTATGCTTTCATCATCTAACAATGTTATTTTTTAACAACTTTGCTTGTGTGAGGTTGAGGTCCGTTGTACCAATATAAGATACCATAGATGTCAACTGTGTCACCAACTTTAGCACCTTCGATTGCTTTGTAAGCATCGCTGTCAGCACCTTGGTAATCACTTTCAACTACGAATGTGTAAACTGCATCACCAATCTTAACATTGTAATATAAGTCATCGCCTCTATCACCGCTACCATTGTATTTATATAAGAATGGATATTCAGTTGGATCATCTTTTAGAGTTGATGCTACGATAGTTGCACCCTTAATTACAACATATTGGTTTTGATTCTTAACTAAATCTTCAGTTCCAAATAATGCAGTAACGTCTTTTGCATCAGCAATCCAAGTCTTGCCTTCGATTACTTCTACTTTTGCATCTTTGATTTCAACTTCGCCACTCCAAGAAGTCTTAGTTCCAGTAACTTTTACTAAAGAACCAACTTTAACCTTATCATATTCTTCTTGAGTACAAGCCCATCTATAAACGAAGTAGCCACCTTCTTCATCTTGTAAATAAAGTGAAGTGTTTCCATATGCTTCAGCATAAATTTGTTTACCTTGAACATATGCAGCAATAACTACAGCTTCATCATCTTCTTTAGCAATGTATTCAGTATAAGTTAAACGTCCTTCTACTTCAATTTTAGGAGGATTATTGCCTTTGCTACATCCACATGCTAAAACAAGTCCAAAAACTACAACTAGTAAAGCGAATAATTTTTTCATAATACTTCCCCTCTCTTATTCT